>JBAYAL010000001.1:0-21777 GCA_041669825.1 Eubacteriales bacterium
AAATATTAACAGTAAGCAAGCATTTATTAGTACACCCTTCACATCTTCGAGTCTTACTTTCTACTGTAAATTTTTTCAGTTTATCTCTCCCAGGCAAAGAAGTTTCTATTCCCTGCTTCCATGCTCCTTTTGCTAACAAAGCAGCTCCAAAAGCCCCCATAAGTCCTGCAATATCAGGTCTTATCACTTCTCTTCCAGTTATCTTTTCAATACTCCTTAATACCGCATCATTAAGAAAAGTTCCTCCTTGAACAATTACCTTCTCTCCCATTTCTTCAGGCTCTTTTAGCTTAATAACCTTATATAGCGCATTTTTTATAACTGAATATGACAGACCAGCTGAAATATCTCCAACAGATACTCCTTCCTTTTGAACCTGCTTTACTCTGGAATTCATAAAGACCGTACATCTGGAACCAAGATCGACAGGTGCTAAAGACTTTACTCCTACTTTAGCAAAATCCTTAACATCCATATTCAAAGAACGAGCAAAGGTTTCTACAAAAGATCCACAACCTGAAGAACAAGCCTCATTAAGCAAAATACTTTCGATAACTCCATCCTTAATCTTAAGACATTTCATATCCTGTCCGCCAATATCCAAAATAAAATTAACTCCAGGTAAAAAATACTCTGCAGCTGTATAGTGAGCAATAGTCTCTACTTCTCCCAAATCCACAGACAATGCTGCTTTCACCAAATTCTCACCATAACCGGTAACAGCAGAATATACAACAATTGCCCCTTCGGGTAGCTTATCGTACATATCCTTTATCATATTAACCACTGACTTCAGCGGATTTCCCTCATTATTTTCATAGGCAGAAAAAAGCAAACTTCCATCCCCATCAATTAACACAACTTTTGTTGTAGTTGAACCAACATCCAGACCTAGAAAGCAATTCCCTTTGTACCTGGACAATTCATTTCTTCTAACCTTATTAATATTATGTCTTTGAACAAATCTATTATATTCATTTATATCTGCAAAAAGAGGCTCCATTTTTGCAGTCTCAAACATAAATTCTCTATTATTATTTTTTACTTTATCAATAAAATCCCCCATAAGAATTTCTTCATTTCTTTTAGAGGACAGTGCTGCGCCAATAGCGACATAGATTTGAGCTTTTTCCGGAACAATCATTTTTTCATCACATAACTCTAGCGTTTCTTGAAATCTCCGCCTAAGTTGGGGTAAATAATGCAACGGTCCACCCAAAAAGCCTACTTTCCCTCTAATTCGTTTTCCACAAGCCAATCCGCATATAGTCTGATTAACAACTGCCTGGAAAATAGAAGCTGCTATATCCTCTTTACGTGCCCCTTCATTAAGTAGCGGTTGAATATCTGTTTTAGCAAAAACTCCACATCTAGCAGCAATTGGATAAATTTCTTTATAACCCTCTGCCAATTTATCAAGCCCAGCAGCATCCGTTTTTAATAAAGTAGCCATCTGGTCGATAAATGAGCCTGTGCCACCAGCACAAATTCCATTCATTCTTTGATCCATTCCATTATCAAAAAAAGTTATTTTTGCATCTTCTCCACCCAGTTCAATAATTACATCAGTCTCGGGAATGAATCTTTCTATTGCCCTACTTCCTGCTATAACTTCTTGGACAAAATTAATTTTCAACATATCTGAGAGTCCCATTCCGCTCGAACCGGTAATAGTAACAGAAATTTTACAATTAGCAAATTCATCAGTTAAATCATCCACAAGTTCCCCTAAAGCATTCCAAATATCCGAATAATGCCTTTTATACCTGTCAAAGATTAATTTATCTTTATTATCAAGCACTGCCATTTTAATTGTAGTAGATCCAACATCTATTCCAACATACAATTTTTTATTCATATATCTTTACAGCCTTAAGCTGAATACTCCCCCCCTTCTCTTTATATTGCAAAATTATTTTTCCTATAAACGGGGGATTTATTCATTTATTGTTTATTTATAGTTTTTTTTACACAAAAATGATAAAATTAATTATTAACCTAAATGCTAAGCAGAATATTTTTTGTTTTTTTTAATATTAATAAACGTACTAAACTCAATCAAATTAAAAAAGGGAGAAATGAGAAAATGAAAAAATGTTTACCTATTATTCTTGTATTGATAATCACACTAGTGCTTTCAGGGTGTACTAAAAGCCCTAAAGACCTTACTGCAGATAAGCCAGCAGATCAAATTGTAAAAGAATCTTTCGAAAAATGGTACAACCTTGAAAGCTACGAAATGGCTATGACTATGAACATGAAAATGACTGCTGAAGATCAGACAATTAACATGTCTTTGGACGGCACAGGTGTAATCTTCCAAAATCCTATGAAGATGAAAATGAATATTGATGCTACTATTCCTGATATGGTCGAAAATATTCATATGGAACAATACATGATTGGTGAAAACGAAAATTTCACTATTTACCAAAAAATAATGGGACAATGGCAAAAAATGGTGGTAGATGATCCCGCCCTCGTACAAATGACACAACTCGATCCCAGCACTAATCTCAAACTTTTTGTAGACAACATGGAAAAAGCTGAAATTATTGCAGAAGAAAAGATTGGTGAAAAAGATACCCTGAAAATTGAACTAATTGCTTCCAGCAATATTTTCAACGAAGTTCTAAAAGATGCAGGAAGCTCTGATCTTGGTCTTAACTCAGAAATAATAAATGCAGACTTTCTCTCGAAAATTGGAGACATGAAATACATTATCTGGGTAGAGAAATCCACCTTAGATACTTTAAAATGTTCCATGGATTTAACCGAAAATATGAGAAACCTCGCTACTGCTCTAGCAGAAGATGAAAACGTTCCTGCTGAAATGAAAGATGTCTTTAAAGATATGGAAATATCTATGGAATACACCATAGAAAATCAAAACGCAGCAGAAGATTTTACAATTCCTGAAGAAGCTCTAAACGCTCAAGAAATTGAAATGCCAACAGAAGGGGTATCCTGATATTAAATTGTTACACTCGTACTCTCAGAAATATCAATTCTAATTTTTTATATTTTTTATCGTCGACATAGAACCTTATCCTTAATCAAGAATATTGCAAGCTTAAAAAGAATAACCCCAAAAGGGTTATTCTTTTTTTGATTATATGTAATTTAACTTTTTATTTTGAATAACCAATTTTGCTTATGATTTACCTAATTAAGAAATAATATATCTAATAATTCTATTCAAAATTAGTATTTTTACGTACTTTTCCTCAAATAATACATACTGATTATTTTTTTGAAAGGATGTTGAACAATGGAAAATGCCATGTTTTGTTATCAGTGTGAACAAACTGCCGGATGAAACCCAGGGAATGCTCTAAATACTCTTTACTAATTTATCATGGTAAAGTATAATATTCTTGGCAGTATTAGTTTGTATTCAATATAATGAATTCTTATACATATGTTTGAATATTTATAACTTCTAATTACTGCAAGTATTTATTTATAGTGGAAGGGGAAAAACAAAATGAAAAGAAAACTTGCGATTATATTATCTGTAATTCTAATTTTTGGTCTAACTCTAACTGGATGTTCACCGAAAGAGCCAGCAGAACGACCAACCGACCAAGCACAAGTCCAAGCTGATACCTCTTGGGATGATATTAAAGCCAAAGGCGAGATGGTTGTTGGACTTGACGACGCTTTTCCACCTATGGGTTTTAGAAATGAACAAAATGAGATAATTGGTTTTGACATCGACCTTGCTAAAGAAGTTGCCACAAGAATGGGTATTAAAGTAAAATTCCAACCTGTAGAATGGTCTGGGATAATTATGGAACTTGATAGCAAAAAAATTGACCTTATCTGGAATGGTTTAACTATTACCCCTGAAAGACAGGAAAAAATCGGCTTTACCAATGCTTACATTGAAGACAAACAAATCCTTGTAGTACAAAAAGATTCAGAAATTCAAAACAAAGCTGATCTTGCTGACAAGAAAGTTGCCCTCCAATCTGGAAGTAGTAGTATGGACGCCCTTAAAAAAGACACTGCAACTTTTGAATCTCTCGCCGAAGTAGTAGAATTCACCACTAACGACGAAGCACTCATGGATTTAGCAGCTGGACGTGTTGATGCTGTAATAGTTGATGAAGTAGTAGGCAGATACTATATTGCCAAAGAAGCCGAAAAATACAAAGTTCTTGAAGATAACTTTGGTTTAGAAGAATTTGGTGTAGGAATACGTAAAACAGATGAAGCTTTTCTAACTGAACTTCAAACAGCTATTGATGATATGAAGGCTGACGGAACTGCAAAAAAGATTTCCGAAAAATGGTTTGGTGAAGATATTATTAAATAATCAAATTTATGGTATGATACTAGTTAACTAGAGTTTAGGCTGTTGTAAAAACAACAGCCTAAACTTATTAACTAACTATATTACCTAATCTTAATTCAGGAGAAAAAAATGGATTACATATTGAACGTTACAATGGCAGTAGCCTATGGAAGTAAAATTACATACCTTTTATTCTTTTCTACTTTGATATTTGCTCTCCCTTTTGGACTCATGATAGCTCTTGCCCGTCTTTCAAACTTACCCAGTCTTAAAGCACTAACAAGTACATATATTTGGCTATTAAGAGGGACCCCCCTCCTCCTCCAAATTTTCTTCATTTATTTTGGACTTCCTGTTTTTGGAATTAACCTAGATAGAATGTCAACAGCCATTATAGCTTTTTCTCTAAACTATGCTGCATATTTTGCTGAAATTTTCAGGGCAGGAATACAGTCAATAGACAAGGGGCAATACGAGTGTGCTGATGTCCTAGGCCTTACTTACCTACAAACAACAAAAAGAATAGTAATTCCTCAAATGATAAAAAGAGTACTACCTCCCATGGGCAACGAATTTATCAATCTTGTCAAAGATACAGCCCTAGTATATGCAATAGGCTTAAGCGAAATATTAAGAGCAGCCAAAATTGCAGTTGTAAGAGATTTTACAATAACTCCCTTCTTTATTGCAGCAGTATTCTATTTGTTAACTACCCTTATTCTTACTCTGTTTTTTAGAAAAATGGAACAAAAATATGCTTATTACGAATAATTGAGGAGTAACAGAATGAACATACTCACAGTCAAAAATATTCACAAAAAATTTAATAATCTTGAAGTACTTAAAGGCGTATCACTAGAAGTTAACAAAGGCGAAGTAATAGCGATAATAGGTCCCTCCGGTTCAGGAAAGAGCACTCTATTACGCTGTCTAATTCGACTAGAAACTATAGAAAAGGGAAGCATTGAAATAGAAGAAAAACCAATAGTATTTGAAGACTCTAATGAAAAAAGTATTTATTCATCTGAAAAAGATATACGCAATCTACGCCTAAAAATGGGAATGGTTTTCCAAAATTTTAACCTATTCCCCCACAAAAGCGTACTGGAAAATATAATTGAGGCTCCACTAACGGTAAACGGCCTAGATAGACTTAAAGCTGAACAAATTGCAGATAATCTTTTGGTTAAGGTAGGCCTTGCTGACAAAAGAGAAAACTATCCCTGTGAACTTTCTGGAGGTCAAAAACAACGGGTAGCAATAGCAAGAGCCCTGGCAATGAACCCAGCTATTATGCTTTTTGACGAACCCACTTCTGCTCTGGACCCGGAGCTTACCGGTGAAGTCCTTCAAGTCATGAAAGATTTGGCTGAAGAACACATGACTATGTTAGTTGTGACCCACGAAATGGCCTTTGCCAGAGAGGTTGCCGACAAAGTAATTTTTATGGATAATGGAGAAATCGTAGAACAAGGCACACCAAAAGATATATTTTCTAACCCTACTCATCCAAGAACAAAGTCCTTTCTTGGACAAGTTTTAAAATAACTGCTCTTAAGTCAAATTAAATGCAATAACTTTAACAGATATGACATAGCTATTAGAACATATTCTAGCTATGTCACTTTTGTTCAAATCGAATGTCGTTTTTTCATTAACATATTATTTATTAAAATATATTTTAATATGCTAGCTATTTTTTATTAGTTTTTTTTGCAACAGAGAAAATATCACACATTATTTTATTTAAATTTTCCTATAGTGTTTATATTTATTATTTTTGCCTTTATTAAATAACGTGACATAACTAAAAGAGAGACAGTATTGTACTATCTCTCTCTTTTATGGTTCAGTTAAATTTAAACTACCTTAGTCTTAGTAGTTTTTATCTTTAGCTATACATTTCTTCCAATAATTGTTTCACATTGTCATTTTCCAAATATTCATCATAGCTCATCTGCCTATCTAGAATTCCTTTAGGCGTAATCTCAATAATTCTATTGGCTATTGTCTGTATGAATTGATGATCTTGCGATACAAACATTAGCGTACCATCGAATTTCATTAAGCCATTATTCAGTGCTGTAATTGATTCTAAATCAAGATGATTTGTAGGTTCATCAAATAAAAGCACATTTGCTCCACTAAGCATCATTTTCGAAAGCATACAACGCACTTTTTCTCCTCCAGACAAAACATTAAGCGGTTTCTGTGATTCATCCCCGGAAAATAACATTCTACCCAAAAAACCTCTCACAAAGCTTTCATCAGGATCTTTAGAAAACTGCCTAAGCCAATCAACAAGATTTGTGTCGGTATCAAAAAAGCCCGTATTATCTTTAGGGAAATATGCCTGAGTAGTTGTAACTCCCCAGTTAATTTCTCCACTATCATGTTCTATTTCACCCATAAGCATTCTAAATAAAAGTGTCTTTGCATTGCCATTAGGCCCAACAAGAGCAATTTTATCCCCTCTATTCAATGTAAAATTGATGTTATCAAACACTTTTACCCCTGAGTCTATTTTAGTAAGATTTTCAACAGATAAGATATTCTTACCTGCTTCTCTATCAGAGTTGAAAGCAATATACGGATATTTTCTGGACGAAGGTTTTATATCATCAAGAGTAAGTTTTTCAAGTTGTTTCTTGCGTGATGTTGCCTGCTTAGCTTTGGATGCGTTAGAGCTAAATCTTTGAATAAATTTTTGCAAATCAGCAATCTTATCTTCTTTTTTCTTATTTGAATCTCTCATTAATTGCAGAGCCAGTTGACTAGATTCATACCAAAAATCATAATTCCCTACATAAAGTTGAATCTTACTAAAATCTATATCAGCAATATGTGTGCACACTTTATTAAGAAAATGCCTATCATGAGACACAACTATTACTGTACTTTCAAAATTGTAAAGAAAATTTTCCAACCAAGCTACGGACTGTAAATCAAGGTGATTAGTAGGTTCATCTAATAACAAAATCTTAGGATTTCCAAAAAGAGCCTGAGCCAATAGAACTCGAACTTTTTCATTCCCATCCAATTCGCTCATTTTTTTATCTTGTAGATTCTTAGAAATTCCTAATCCCATTAATAATTCTGAAGCCTCAGCTTCAGCCTGCCAACCATCTAACTCAGCAAAGTCAGCTTCCAGATTTGCAGCCTTAATACCGTCTTCTTCGGAAAAGTCAGGTTTAGCATATAGAGTATCTTTTTCTTTCATTATTTCATAGAGCTTTGCATGCCCCATAATCACCACATCGAGGACAACAAATTCTTCGTATTGAAAGTGATCCTGCTTCAACACAGCAATCCTCTCGCCTGGTGTTATAACAACTTCACCTTTTGAAGGATCTAGTTCTCCTGATAGGATTTTTAAGAAAGTTGATTTTCCTGCTCCGTTTGCTCCTATTAAGCCATAGCAGTTTCCAGGCATGAATTTAACATTCACATCTTCAAACAAGGCCCTTTTCCCGAATCGTAACGTTATTCCGCTGGTACTAATCATATTTTACTCTTTCCTTCTACAAATTTATTTTTGCTCACAATATCTTATTATAACATCATATTAAGAGAAGATACATGATAATCTTTAAGTTTTCTTTTCTATATGTTTATTTTAATGCCCAAGAAGTAGGTATATTCACACTATAGCAATAAAATATATATTTTAAATTATTTTCTATATTATAATCTTACAAATTAATCGGAGACAAATTAACCAGAGATATAAACAATCCTCTGGAACTATCTTTAACGCAAACCATAATATAACTCAATATAAAAATAAACCTGTAGACCTTTATAAAATCGACAGGCTTAAATCAATAGAGCTACACTTCTGTCTTCTTTTGTATATCCTAGCTACTCAAGTTTTCTCAAAAAACGTTTCAACCTTATCATTCCTTCTATTATTTCTTCGGGAGAATTAGCATATGATACGCGAAGATATCCCGGTGCAAGAAAAGCATTTCCTGGCACTACTGCTACCAGCTCTGCCTCCAAAAGCAATCTACAAAAAGCAATATCATCTTTAATTATTTCGCCATTATATTGTTTCCCTATACATTTCTTTATATTTACAAATACATAAAAAGCTCCTTGAGGATGTGGAAAAGATATATGCGGCATTTCCGAAAGAAGACTAGTAATAAGACTACGTCTATCGCTAAACGCCTGTCTCATCTTTATTACGTCTTCGCCACTTTCCTTCATTACTCCAAGAGCTGCCCACTGAGCTATAGAACAGGGATTTGATGTAAAATGTCCTTGCATAGCATTTAATTTTGTGGACATTTCTTTTGATGCTATAGAATATCCTATACGCCAGCCCGTCATCGCATAGGCTTTACTTACACCATTAATTATGATTGTTCTGGAGGCCAATTCAGGCATAAGCTGAACGGGATTTATATGTTTTGCCTCTCCATATACCAGCTGCTCATATATTTCATCCCAAATAATCCAAAGATCATATTTAATTGCCAGTTGTCCAAACCCTTTAATGGTATCTTCATCATACATAACTCCTGTGGGATTGGAAGGGGAATTCAGAAGTATTGCTACAGTTTTCTCATTAATTTTATTTTCTATTTCTTTTATACAAGGCACAAAATCAGTATTAGTAGTATCAACTACTGCAGCCTTGCCCCCCGTTAGTTTAATCTGTTCTATATAGCTTACCCACGTTGGAGCTAGTAAAATAACTTCGTCACCAGGATCGACTATTGAAGCTAAAACCTCGTATATACATGGTTTTGCTCCCGAACCTGTAACTATTTGGTCTGGTTCATAAATAAGGCCAAACCTTTCTTTATAATAAATACAAATCTGTTCTCTCAGTTCCCTTATTCCTGGAGTTGGCGTATAGTGAGTCTCTCCTCTTTCAATGGCTTCTTGAGCATATTTTCTTGCTGCTTTAGGAGATGCAAAATCTGGTTCACCTGAACCAAAAGATATAACATTTTTACCTTGGAGCTTCAGTTCTTTAGCTTTTGTTGCAACTGTAAGTGTTGCTGACGGTGTTATCCCAAGAACGCGTTGGGAAAATTTCATTTTTTCAAATCCCTTCTTCAGTGTCTTTTCTAAGATTTATATATTTTCGAGGTTTCTTCTTTTAAAACTTATGTTTTATTTTTTCATATATTATCATACCTTAAATAATTACTCTTTTCATCCCTTTCTTTAACAAAATATTGCACTTACTTGCTTTTTATCTAAAAAAATTGGTTTCATTATCAACAAAATAGATAATATAAAAACTCGTTTGTAATTCAAACGAGTTTTTATATTAAGCTAATTGATTTTTAATGCGTTCATATATTCATTTTCTTCATTTTGGTTTTCCCTATAATTCATTATTGCATTTTTTAAAGCTTGGGCTCCTAAAACTGAACAATGTATTTTATTATCTGGAAGTCCATCAAGTGCTTCCACTATGTCATTTTCTGTTATTTTTTCTGCTTCATCTATAGTCTTACCTTCAGCTAGTACAGACATCATACTACTTGTTGCTACAGAAGCAGCACAACCAAATATCAAATATTTAATTTTTGTAATCACATTGTCTTTTACCTTTATATACATTACTAGAGAATCTCCGCACCCAGAATCACCATATTCACCTTCACCATCTGCATCTGGCATACTACCTACATTTCTTGGAGACATAAAATGATCTATTACTTTTTCTGTATACTCCATTCCTCTGTTCCCCCATTTTCTAATAATAAAGCAAATAATTATGGTGCTTTACTGATTATTACAAGATCATTATAGCAGTATCATAACATCTTATAGTATATCTCCAAATCGCTAATATTCGCAAGTATCATTATTATCTTCCCTTGTTTAAATATTCCTGTAAACACAACTTTTCTGGCTCGATATTTGTTCTCAGCTTCTTTATCGCCCTTATTACCGCTTTAGCAGTATCCATAGAAGTAAAACAAGGCACACGATGTTCTGCTGCCAGTCTACGCAATAGATAGCTTGTTCTTTCGGTAGGCTTTCCTTTCGCCGGTGTACTCAAAATAAATACAAATTCTTTATTTCTAATTGCATTTTGCAGAGTCTCACTTGCCTCTTCTACCTCTTCTACCACAACCCCACATAATTCTAGTGCTTTGTAGGAGTCACCTGTTGCTTTAATTTTAAATCCAAGACGGGAAAATTCACTAGCCATCGTTATTGCTTCAGGAAGTTCCTTAGGCCCTACAGATACAAGAACCGTACCTTCTTTAGGCAAATCAATCTGTGCACCTGCAAATGCTTTAGCAAGTGCAAAAGCAAAACAAGTATCCATTCCCAACACTTCACCAGTAGACTTCATTTCCGGTCCCAGTGATGTTTCTACTTTAGTTAGTTTTTCAAAAGAAAAGACCGGTGCTTTGACAACAACATAGGGTGCTTCAGGAACAAGTCCATTTATATACCCTAGTTCGGACAATTTTTTGCCCAGTGAAACCTGTACTGCTAGGTTTACCATGGGTACACCTGTTACTTTGGACAAAATAGGAATTGTCCTACTAGCCCTTGGATTAACCTCCAAAACATACACCCAACCATTAACTACTACAAACTGAATATTTATTAAACCTTTTATGTCCATTTCAATTGCAATCCTACAGGTTATTTCCTCAATCTGTTTTATTTCATTCATCGTAAGGCTTTGGGGTGGATACACTGCCAGACTATCCCCTGAATGAACGCCTGCTCTTTCTATATGTTCCATAATACCTGGGATTACTGTTATTTCTCCATCTGATACTCCGTCTACTTCTACTTCTTTACCTTCCAGGTATTTATCCACTAAGATAGGATGATCCTGCGAAAGATTAATAGCCTGTATGAGGTATTCTTCTAATTCGTTAATATTATTTACTATCTGCATTGCCCTACCGCCAATTACGTAGGAAGGACGAACCAATACAGGGAATCCAAGCTGTTCTCCAACTTCCCTAGCTTGACTGACATTGGTTACTGCTCTTCCTTCAGACTGAAGTATCCCAAGTCTATTAAGCATCGCAGCAAATCTTTCTCTATCTTCTGCCAAATCTATTGCATCAAAAGATGTACCAAATATCTTTACTCCAGCTTTACTCAACGGTTCAGCAAGGTTAATTGCTGTCTGCCCTCCAAATTGGACGAGTACTCCATCGGCCTTTTCCTTTTGTACAATATGCAAAACATCTTCAGTTGTAAGTGGTTCAAAATAGAGCTTGTCCCCAATATCAAAATCAGTAGAAACAGTTTCAGGATTATTGTTTACAATAATCGACTCCACACCAGCCTCCTGCAATGCCCAAAGTGCTTGTACTGAACAATAATCGAATTCTATACCTTGCCCTATACGAATAGGACCAGATCCCAAAACAACCACTTTCGGTCCTGTTTTCACTTCTACTTCATCTTCTGCTTCATAACTTGAATAATAATAAGGGGTAGTTGACAAAAATTCTGCTGCACATGTATCTACCATTTTATATACAGGAATTATTCCAGCTTCCATCCTTATATTCCGTATTTCTTCTTCATTTTTCCCTGTTAGCATTGCAATCGACAAATCTGAAAATCCATTTACCTTTGCAAGTTTAAGCATATCCACTGTAAGCTGTTCAAGCCTAATTTTTTTTTCTATTGACACTAGTCTTTTAATTTTTTCCAAAAAGAATCTATCTATATTCGTATGCATCTCTATCTCAGAAACAGTCCAATCTCGCCTGAACGCTTCAGCAATAGCAAATAAACGTTCATAATCTGCCCTAATAAGCTTGTTTTCTATCTCAATTTCTGTCCATCTTCCAGCTTCTGGTATGTTTAAACCCACTGCCCCAATTTCAAGTGAACGTATAGCCTTTAACAAAGCTCCCTCCAATGTGCGCTCCAAGGCCATTACTTCGCCTGTCGCTTTCATTTGAGTACCTAACCTACTATCAGCAGCTGGAAACTTGTCAAAGGGCCAACGTGGGAATTTAACTACTATATAATCCAAGGCTGGTTCAAAACAGGCACTAGTATGCCCTGTAACTGGATTTGTCAACTCAGGAAGTGTAAAACCAACCGCTAATAGTGCAGCTATTTTGGCAATCGGATAACCTGTTGCCTTGGAGGCAAGCGCACTAGAACGACTTACCCTTGGATTCACTTCAATAACTACATATTCCCTGCTTTTAGGGTTCAAAGCAAATTGGACATTACATCCACCGTTAACTTTTAATTCCCTAATTATTTTTAAAGATGCTGTTCTAAGCATCTGATATTCCTGATCACTAAGTGTCTGGGAAGGAGCAACAACAATACTATCTCCCGTATGAATCCCTACTGGATCAATATTTTCCATATTACATACAGTAATACAATTATCGCAGGCATCCCGCATAACTTCATATTCAATTTCTTTCCAACCTGCAACACTTTTTTCCAGTAAACATTGGTTAACCGGACTAGCCTGTAAGCCTCTCTGTAGAATTTCATTCAACTGCTTCATATTAGAAACAATTCCTCCTCCAGTACCACCAAGTGTGTACGCCGGACGAACAATTATGGGAAACCCAATTACTTTTGCAAAATTACTTCCTTCTTCCAATGTTCGGACTATTTCACTTTCTGCAACTGGTTCTTCAATTTCTAACATCATTTGTTTAAAAGCTTCACGATCTTCAGCTTTATTTATAGTTTCTTCATCGCAACCAATCATTTCTACCTTATATTTATCAAGTATTCCTTTTATCTTCAGATCCATGGCCAAATTAAGACCTGTCTGGCCTCCTAAGGAAGGCAACAGTGCATCAGGCAGCTCTTTTTTAATAATTATTTCCAATCTTTCTACATTGAGAGGTTCTAAATATGTTTTGTCTGCCATTTGAGCATCAGTCATAATTGTCGCCGGATTGCTATTTACTAGAACAACCTCTAACCCTATTTCTTTAAGTGCTTTACATGCTTGGGTTCCAGCATAATCAAATTCTGCTGCCTGTCCTATTACAATTGGTCCTGAACCAATTACCATAACTTTTTTTAGAGCCGTATTAAGTGGCATGCTGAGTCCTCCTTTGTGCCATGAGACTAGCAAATTGTTCAAATAAATACAGAGAATCACTAGGCCCTGGACCTGCTTCAGGATGATACTGAACAGAAAACACAGGATATTTTCTATGCGCTACTCCTTCTACTGTCTTATCATTAAGATTAATATGCGTTATTTCCAGTGGAGTATTATTAAGGCTTTCTCTGGCTACTGCATACCCATGGTTCTGAGAAGTTATATTTACTTTTCCAGTCTTCAAATCCTGTACAGGCTGATTACCACCCCTATGCCCAAATTTCAGCTTATAAGTATCCCCACCAAGGGCAAGTGTCAAAAGTTGATGACCTAAGCATATCCCAAAAATCGGGCATTTTCCTACCAGTTGGCTAATAGTTTGTATTCCTTCCTTAACCTCTTTGGGATCTCCCGGCCCATTAGATAAAAATACTCCATCTGGTTTAAGCAACATTATTTGATCTGCAGTAGTATTATAAGGCACTAGCGTTACATTAAATCCTCTTTGTTTCATAGCGTCAATAATATTACTTTTTATTCCGAAATCTATTGCTACTACTTCATAATTTTCTTTCGAATCCGTCTGTGCTAAATATTTTATTACTTTCTGAGTACTCACCTCAGCAACTATGTTTTTGATATTAATCCATTTATTTATTTCTTCAACCTTTTTTTTAATATCGCCAAGGTCATTAGTTATTACTCCTTTAAGAACACCGTATTCTCTAATATGCCTGGTAAGTGCCCTTGTATCTACTCCTTTTATTCCTACTGTTCCTGACTTTTTTAATCTCGCTGACAGATTTTCTTCCATCTCCCAGTGATTTGGGGCCACAGCCGCTTCCTTAACTATAAAACCTTGTACTTGTATTTTTTTTGACTGATTATCATTATTATTTACACCATAGTTTCCAATTAAAGGATAAGTCATACATACAATCTGGTCTGCATAAGAAGGGTCAGTAAGTACTTCCTGATATCCTGTCATTCCAGTGTTAAATACTACTTCACCCCATGCTTCACCTTCAGTCCCAAACGATTCTCCTCTAAATACTTTTCCTGTTTCTAACACGAGAGCACATTCCAATACAGCCTACCTCCTTGTTGCAACTTACCCTATTGCTTCCTTTGTTCCTCAAATGCTTCTCTAATTATTACTAAAGCCTTATCCATCTCTTCTTTTTTAACATTAAGCGGGGGAAGGAAACGTAGAGTCTTTCCTCCAACACAATTAATTAAAAGACCTTTTTTTAAACAAATTTCTACTATTTTAGGAGCACTTTCACCTAACGGCATCCCTAACATAAAACCAATACCTCTTATTTCTCCCTTTACTCCAAATTCTTCTCCTATTTTCACAAGTCCTTTTTTAAAGTATTCGGACTTTTTAATCACTGCTTCCAAAAATCCTGTTCTTGTAATTATCTCCATAACTTTGCATCCCACTGCTGTTGCAATATAATTTCCTCCAAAAGTCGATGCATGATCGCCAGGCTGAAAAGCTTCGGCAATTTCACCTTTAGCCAAAATTGCTCCAATAGGAACACCAGCAGCAAGTGATTTTGCTAAGGTCATGATATCAGGGGTAACTCCCATCCATTCATGGGCAAACAATTTACCGGTCCTACCCATTCCACATTGTACTTCATCAAATACTAGCAACGCATTATTTTTATCACATATTTCTCTTGCTTTCAGCAGATAATCTCTATCAACAGGATATACCCCGCCTTCCCCTTGAATAGGTTCAATAAACAATGCTGCCGTATTCTCGTTTACCGCTTTTTCCAACTCATCAATATTGTTTATCTCAATATAAGAAAAACCTTGTGGAAGTGGATCATAATATTTTTGATACTTTTTTTGTCCAGTTGCGGTTAAGGTAGCCATTGTTCTTCCATGAAAAGAATTTTTAAGTGATATAATATTCGTTTTATTTTCCCCGAATTTTTTTCTAGCATATATACGAGCAAGCTTTATTGCACCTTCATTTGCCTCAGCTCCGCTGTTGCAAAAAAACACCTGATCTGCAAAAGATTTTTCCACTAATATCTTCGCAAGAGCAACTTGGTTTGGAATCCAGTACAGATTGGAGCTATGAATCATTTCCTCAGCCTGATCCTTTATTACCTGTACTATCTCCGGATGTGAATGTCCTAGTGAAGTTACTGCCAATCCTGTAACAAAATCCAGATAACTTTTTCCTTCACTATCCCACACCATGGTTCCTTTACCTTTTACTAAAGCCATTGGCAACCGTCCATAAGTATTCATAACATACTTTTTACCTTCGGTTACAATTTGATTATTATTTGTCATTATAAATGCACCTCTTATTAATTTTTTCTATTTTCTATTTTCCTTTTTCCTTTTTTCTATTTCTATTTCTATTTCTATTTCTATTTCTATTTTCTAAACAATGTACCAATACCACCATCTGTAAACATTTCAAGGAGTATTGCATGAGGCTCTCTACCATCGAGTATATGCACTAACCCTACACCACTTTGAAGCGCATTTACAGCACATTCTGCCTTCGGTATCATTCCACCTTTTAGAACTCCCTCTTCCATATATTTGGGGACATCACTACTACCTATCTCAGATATTAGGGACTTAGGATCATTTATATCTCTCATTACCCCTTTTATATCAGTCAAAAGTATAAGTTTATCTGCCTTAAGTGCTCCGGCAATCATGCCAGCAACTGTATCGGCATTAACATTATAATTTTCACCGTTTCCTCCACCTGCTATAGGTGAAATTACGGGAATATACCCCTTATCAAGCAAATTAGAAACAATCTCTGGGGTGACTTTTTCTATCTGCCCTACATAGCCAAGATCTATATTCTCCATCTCGCCGTTTTTCTTTTCCATTTGCATAGGTTTTTTACTGGCTTCAAAAAGTTTAGCGTCTTGACCAGTCAAGCCTACTGCTTTCCCGCCCAAATTATTAAGCATTGATACAATTTCTGTATTTAATTTTCCTACAAGCACCATTGCGGCAATTTCCATAGTTTCTTTATCTGTCACTCTAAGTCCCTGCACAAACGTACTTTCTTTGCCCATACGTTTAAGCATTATATTTATCTCTGGTCCTCCTCCATGCACTATTACTGGCCTTATTCCCACAGAATGAAGAAGAAGTATATCCAACATCACCTTCTTCTTTACTTCCGGATCTACCATGGCATGGCCTCCGTATTTAATCACTACTGTATTTCCTGAAAACTTTTGAATATACGGCAGTGCCTCAATTAGCACATTAGCTTTATAAATATCACTTAATTTGTCTTCCATTATTTTTCCTCCGCACGAAATACCTTTCATTTGTTAGGCCTTCTTGTTTATTAACTTCTATAGCTAGCATTTATATCAACATATTTATGCGTAAGATCACAGCCCCATCCTTTGGCAAAAAGCCCTCCATCACCAAGTTCTATACGAATAATTATTTCATCTTTCATTAGCAATTCTTTAGCTTCTATTTCTGAAAACTTCAGGCCTTGTCCGTTTTTCGCAACCTGAATATTTCCCAAAAATATATTTACTTTCCAGGGATCAAAAATAGCCCCCGAATACCCTGCCGCTGCTATTATTCTTCCCCAATTAGCATCTTCGCCGTAGATAGCCGACTTTACAAGACTTGAAGAACAAACACTTCTGACAATTTTCCTCGCATCTTCGAGACTTGCCGCACCTTTTACCTGAGCCTCTATCAGTTTACTAGCACCTTCACCATCCCGTGCTATAGCTATTGCCATATCTTGGCAAGCCTTTTTCAACATAGCACCAAAAGCCTTTAACTCTTCACCCTGAAGACTAAATCCAGACATTCCGTTAGCAAGTATCACTGCCATATCGTTAGTACTCGTATCTCCATCAACCGTTATCATATTAAAAGTTTCATCTACTGCCTCTTTTAATAATTTCTGGAGAATATCCGCCTCAACCAAAGCATCTGTAGTAATAAAGCTCAGCATTGTTCCCATGTTAGGATGTATCATTCCAGAGCCCTTGGCCATTATTCCCATTCTAATGCTTCCTATACTACACTTAAGTTCATAAGCTTTTTCCTTCTGGATAGTATCAGTAGTCATAATCGCCAGCGCTGCTTTATTAGCATAATCTCCTTTTAAACCTTCATCACTTTTATCTATACATTTTAATTCATTTACAGCCAAAACAATTCCAGATTTTATTTTATCCATTGGCATTTCTTCACCAATTACACCAGTTGAAGCTACTATGACATCTTCTAACGCAATTCCCAGTTTATCAGCAGTTTCTTTTGCCATCTCGAGTGCTGCTTTATCTCCTAATTCACCCATACAGGCATTAGCATTTCCACTATTCACTATCACCGCTCTTGCTGTTCCGTCCATAAGGTGTTTTCTCGTCAACATCAAAGGATGAGCCTTTACTACATTACGGGTAAACACTCCTGCTGCCTGTGCTTGCACTTCCGATTGAATTAGGGCCATATCATATTTTGTTTTACTTTTTATTCCTGCCTTTACACCACAGGCTATAAAACCCATGGGAAAAGCAACTCCCCCCTTAATTTCTTTTATAGCAAGTTTATCTAAATTCATTTTAATCCTCCATTAGTATTTTTAAGGCCAAAGCCCCATATTATTTATCCCATATTCTTCAGGAAGACCAAACAAAATATTCATATTCTGTACTGCCTGACCTGATGCACCTTTGACCAAATTATCTATTACCGAAACAATTACTACTCTATTTGTTCTTTTATCAAGCTTTAGTTGAAGGTAGGCATGGTTACTTCCATAAGCATACTTTGTCTGAGGCCAGTTTCCTTCAGCCATAACATGAACAAACTGTTCATCCTGATATATTTCTTCCCAACACTTTCTCAATTCAGCTTCTTCAATCCCCTGCCTGACTGACGCATAGCTTGTTGTCAGTATTCCCCTCGTCATAGGTACTAAATGCGGCGTAAAACTTATAAATATTTCTTTACCTGAGGCTTTACTTAATTCCTGTTCGATTTCAGGAGTGTGCCTATGTTGGGCAACTCCATAAGCTTTAAAGTTTTCATTGACTTCAGAATAGTGAACTGCTTGAGATACTCCTCTCCCTGCCCCAGAAACCCCAGATTTTCCATCTATTATTATCGTCTCAGGCTCCAAAAGTCCTTTTCTCAGAAGGGGCACAAGACCCAAAAGGCTGGCTGTAGGGAAACATCCAGGATTAGCTACTAATTTTTTACCCCGTATCTCTTCTCTGTATAATTCTGGCAATCCATAGACTGCTTCTTTTATTAATTCAGGTTCAGGATGTTTTACTTTATACCATTCTTCATATATTTTATACCTTCGCAATCTAAAATCCGCACCCAAATCTATTACTTTGATATTTCTATCTAAAAATCCTCGTGTTCTAGAAGCTGTTAAACCATGGGGAAGTGCGCAAAATAGCACTTCTACATCAGGAACTGCTTCATCTTTTTCCAACTCTAGTACTGTACTTTCTGTCAGACCTGGATAAACGTCCGCAAACTTTTTACCCGCTGAGCTGGAAGAACCAAGATAGACAATCTCTGCTTCAGGATGCTGATTTAAGATTCTAACCAGTTCGTGTCCTGTATATCCTGTCGCCCCAAGTATTCCAATTTTCATCTCTACCCCTCCAGTTTACTTATATGTTTGATTATAATTATACATCTATGTGTATAATTATTCAACGCAATATTATTAATTCTTTTCTATTATACCAAAAAATAAAGACTATCATTTTACTGATAATCTTTATTTTTAGTATTTAAGATTTTGTTATTCATTTGTTTTACCTAAGCGCTTATTTTTTATCCCCAATGGGTTATCTCATTTGTTAAAGGGTTATATCGTTGATAAGCTTTTTTTCAAACTAACATCATCCCCTACCAACAATATTGAATATTCAGTACTAGATGCCATAAGACTACCAAATAAAACATTCGACAGATTTTTACCTGTTGTAATGACTACACCACGCTTAACCTTAATTCTTTAATCTTTCAGCGACATTAGCCGGCAAACTATCTCACATTGTGTAAGCATCACATAGCATTCACCTGAAGGAAAAATGTTCTGAAAATAAAAACAATCCCACATTTCTCTGAGCCTTAAAAAATGTGGGATTGTTAGTATGCCTTCATTGAACATTTACAGTTATCTGGCATTTCTTTCAACAGGATAGCAATTTTTTTTAATTCATCGTTATCTGTTTAGATCAATGTTTAGATATCGCTCAAAAAGTTTTTCAGGTAATAGAAAGGATTAAGGTTGTTATTGATTCTGAACAATTGCTATTGTGTGATACCCTCCTACGGCTATGGATTTCACATTTGCTAGTCCTGATACCTCTGTCTGTGTATCCTCAAATCCCCAGGCCACCACAGTTCCATCTTCTTTCAACGCGACTGTGTGATTCACTCCTGCAGCTATGGCTTTCACATTTGTCAGTCCATCAGGCACATCTGTCTGTTTATAACTATTTTTTCCCCAAGCCACTACCGTTCCATCTTCTTTTAGTGCTATTGTATTAAGCGCTCCTGCCGCTATGGCTTTTACATCTGTAAGTCCATCAGGCACAGTAATATAACCATAATCATTATCTCCCCAAGTCACAACTGTTCCATCCTCTTTCAAGGCTACTGTATGATACTCTCCTGCAGCTATGGATTTCACATCTGTAAGTCCATCCGGCACATTTACCTGTCCATTTTCATTATCTCCCCAGGCCAATACTGTTCCATCCTCTTTCAGCACTACTGTATGGAACTTTCCTGCAGCTATGGCTTTTACATTTGTAAGGACCGATGGCACATTTACCTGTCCATTTTCATTATTTCCCCAGGCCACTATTGTTCCATCTTCTTTCAAAGCTACAGTATGAAAACCTCCCGCAGCAATGGCTATTACACCTGTCAAGTCCTCTGGTACATCTGTTTGTCCAAAACTATTATCTCCCCAAGCTACTACTGTTCCATCTTCTTGTAGTGCAACTATATGACCATTTCCACCAGCTATAGCTTTCACCTCTTTAAGCGTATTGGGCACATCTGTTTGTCCCTCAGTATTATCTCCCAATACTACTACAGATGTAGCCAGACCGGTTTTTTCCCAAACCGACCCAGTCCGTGTATAAGTTCCTGCACCACCAGAATTATAGGCATTCTTTAGAGAAGTGGTTGAGTCGGTGTCTACAATTGAAGGCGATTTAAATTCGGTTACTTTGCTGCCAATTGTAATACTTTTCAATGAACTGCAACCAACGAATGCACTTGTCCCAAAAGCTGTAACACTCTCAGGTATAGTTATACTTTCAAGTGATGTACAATTAAAGAACGTGCACTTGCTAATTTCGGTCAAATTGTTACTAAGGGTCACACTAGTAAGGTCCGAACAACGAATAAATGCAAATTCTCCAATACTTATGACGCTATCTGGAATAACTAAACTAGTAATTTGGGAAGGCGTCACTCCATCAGAGAATACTCCTGACCCGAGACCGATATAAGTTATTGTTTTTCCATTTATGGTTGAAGGTATTTCAACTACTGTATCACTACCGACATAAGCTGTTATTCTAACATTGTTATCACTTAACTCTAGGTAAGTATATGGACATTCCCCCGTGATAATGTTTGTTAGAACATTTGATTTACCTGCATTTTCTCCCCCTTCTATGATTAATCTGAAGTCATATGCAGTTGAATACATTAAACCAGTTACTGTAGCTGTTACAGATGATTCTGTTAATGCTTCAGTCTCTGCCTCAGCCCAATCATTTGCTCCATTAAGTGATTGCTGAATTTTTACAGATGTTGCCTCTGTTGCAGCTGTCCATGTAAATGTTGCTGATACGCCTGTTTGGGCAATGTTTTTAAAATCAGATATTGTTACAGTTTCTGCTTCGGTTTTCGGGAATACTGCAGTTACTTCTGCCGCATCAGCAGTGTTTGTTGCTATAGCCCCTTCTACAGTAAAGAAATTTTCTGCTACACCAGTCAATGTGTATCCTTCCTTTGGAGTAATTATGATCGTTGCTGTATATACTGTATCTGCTCCAAAAGTTGATGGATTTCCATTCCATTCAATAGTTCCTGTATATTCTGTTGTTTCAGTTATTGTTTTTACTGGAGTTTGTCCTGTTACTGGTGCAATTACCCCAGCTATTGCCGGTAAGCTTAATACAACGTTGCTTGACTTCGCCCAAGTTCCATCTTGATTTTTAGAATAAGTTCCAGCTCCACCTACTGTATATGCATCATAGAAATAGGTATTATCTCCGCTAAATGCATTACTAGCAACTGTAACGTCAGGACCTATTTTTACTTCAGTAAGGTCATCGTTGCTTGCAAATGCACTCTCGTCTATGGATTCTACACTATCTGGTATTGTTATTCTGGTAAGCTGGTTAGTTCC
>JBAYAL010000002.1:0-19976 GCA_041669825.1 Eubacteriales bacterium
ACCTACCCCTGAACCGTCTGTAGTCAGATCCCTTGCCACAACCTCATATTTTTCACCCAGCATCTTATCCAGATCTGACTTGTTCCTATTTTTTTTCAACATATACTTTTTCCTTTATAATTTTTACATTAACTCCATTACCAAGAGGGTTTTCCTTGTAGCTTTATCGGTAAATAAATAACAAATGTAGCCTGTATAAACACGTAGATGTCCAGTGGATATTTACGGCCTAAGGCGCCATAGTACTTGAGCAGCTACTTTAGTTTTCAGCAGCAGAATCAAATATATATCTCTTTACTACAATTATTGACAATCTACTACAAATTCATTCTTGGTAAACAATATCAGCTCTTTTGCATCCACATTAATCCTAACATCAAAATATTCCAAGTACCATGGGCTATTATTGAAGGGATAATACTTGAAGTTTTATTATATAGCCAAGTAAGCACCAAGCCCCCAAGCATAATAGGTAAAAATCTAATCAAGTCAAAATGGAATGCTGCAAAAAATAAGGCCGTAATCCATATTCCTTTTCCCGACCCGTAAGCTCTTTTTAGCGGTGGAAAAATTAACCCTCTAAATATCATCTCTTCTTTAATTGGAATTAGAATTCCACCTAATATTACCAATAATACTAACTGCCAGACTGCGTCAGCCCCATCAATAGCAAGAGCAAAACTTTGTAATTCTGGCTCTCCAAAGACTTTTGTCAATAGGTTTCCAAAGTACCCAACCCCTAGGAATAATAAAACTCCCGCAAATAACCCTAGTAAAATATGACGGAATTTAAAATTTCCAAATCCAATATCCGAAAAATTCATATGCAAGAGCTTCAGAAAAATACCCACCATAACTATACTTAAAAAACCATCACCAAAACAAATAAAAAGGTAATGCAAAAAATCATGCAAATTATCCAGCCAAACCGGAGGGTTTAACCAACCCAGAGCTAATTCTATGAAATATATAATCAAAATCAAAAAAAGAACCTGCCAAAAATTCCATTTGGGATAATTATCAGATTCCATATTTTCCGGGAATGTCTTTTTCGGGAATGAGTAAATTTTATTTGATTCAGCCATATGTTTTTTTCTCCACTTTTATTTCAACCCAGCTTCATTCAATATTTATCACTTCTATAATAACAAATAAACAAACCAAACACTATCTCTAGGCCAAATTAGAATTATTCTCTTAATATTAACATTTGTAGCTCTAACAAATAAGCAAAACTGCCCTGAAGCAATGTTTAATACTTCAGGGCAATTATCTTTTTAAGGTTAGCATTTTTTAGATCTTATTACCTAATATAATCTATGCTTCGACTACAAAAAATCTAAAAGTGCTATTGCAGAGTGAGCACGTTAAGCGAAATTTGCGTAAAACGAATGCAGGCGATAAAGCGTTAAGCAAGCCAATGGTTGACGGTCATGGATGACCTAATGCCGCGGTGCCATGGATGGCAAGGAGCGGTCACATTCAGAATTACCAAGAGGTTTTGGCTTGTAGCTTTAGCGACAAGTGAGTAGCAAATGTAGCGTGTGCGAACGAGCAATAGTACTTGAGCAGCTAATTGAGGTTTCAGCAGCGGAATAGTCTATTTCATTGCACTAATAATTGACTGAGCCATCTCTTTAGTTCCAGCTTTTCCGCCTAGATCTACCGTAAGTTTATCTTTCTGTCCAAGGACTTCCAGAACTGCCTTCATTACTTTTTCTGCTTCAACCTTATATCCCATGTATTTTAGCATTTCCACTCCAGAAAGAATCATTGCCAAGGGATTGGCTTTATTCTGTCCAGCTATGTCAGGTGCACTTCCGTGAATTGCTTCAAACAAAGCACCATCAGCCCCAATATTAGCTCCTGGGGCTACACCTAGTCCACCTACAAGACCGGCTCCTAAATCAGATAAAATATCTCCGTAAAGATTAGGCAATACCAGAACATCAAATTTTTCAGGAAACTGAACAAGATTCATACACATAGCATCGACAATTTTATCATCAGATTCAATTTCCGGATAATCTTTAGCAACATTACGGAATGATTCCAGAAAAAGACCATCGGATAATTTCATAATATTGGCCTTATGAACTGCTGTTACTCTTTTTCTTCCTTCTTGGCGAGCCAATTCAAAACCATAGCGTGCAATTCGCTCTGATGCTTCTCTAGTTATTATCTTTATAGTCTCAGCAGCATCTTTTCCTACCATATGTTCAATACCTGCATAAAGATCTTCGGTGTTTTCCCTAACCATAATCATATTTATCCCTGAGTACCTAGAAAAAACATTGGGAAGATTTTTTAGTGGTCTGACATTAGCATAATAATTAAGAGCTGTTCTAAGCTGGACATTTACACTTCTAAAACCTTTTCCTATCGGTGTTGTTATTGGTCCTTTTATACCAACTTTATTAATTCGAAGTGATTCTATTACGTATTCAGGGAGAGGTTTGCCATATTTTTCGATAGCAGCTGCTCCTGCTTCTACAACTTCCCATTCTATATCTGCACCACTTGCCGATATAACATCCATTGTCGCAGAACTTACCTCAGGTCCTATTCCATCACCTGGTATAATTGTTACTTTACGAGCCATTTAATAAACCCCTTTCAACTTGAAAGATAACAGAAAACTATTTAGTATCTCTGTTTTCTCTGATTTGTTTTTTAATTTATTTGCTAAGTTGCTCTTTTAAGAGCTTATTAACCAGACCAGGATTGGCCTGTCCCTTAGTTGCTTTCATTACCTGCCCGACAAGGAATCCGATTGCTTTTTCTTTTCCAGCATTAAAATCTTCCACTGATTTAGGATTAGCCATGATTATCCCTTCAATAATGCCATTTATGGCACCTTCATCACTAATTTGGACAAGTCCTTTTTCTTTTACAATTATTTCTGCATCCTTACTGGTATTATACATTTCTTCCATTACTTGTTTAGCTATCTTCCCGCTTATATCGCCTTTTTTTAACAGTATTAGAAGTCCTGCAAGCTGTTTCGGAGAAATAGGACATTTTTCAAAACCTATAGAACTTGATTTTAAAAATCCACTTAAATCTCCCGTAATCCAATTTGCAAGAATTTTAATATCATCAAAATACTCATTTGCCTCATCAAAATACTTAACCATTTGTTTTGAAGATATAATTACATCCGCATCATACTCAGACAGCCCCAAGTCCACAAGCCTTGACCTTTTCTGTGCAGGAAGTTCTGGCAGTGTCTTTCTAATATTTTCTACCCATTCCCGATCAATAACAATAGGTAATAAGTCTGGTTCTGGAAAATATCGATAATCATGAGCTTCCTCTTTAGAACGAAGTGATAAGGTTATACCCTTCCCTTCATCCCAAGTCCTTGTCTCTTGAATTATTTTTTCCCCATCATCCAAACAATCCGCCTGACGTTCAAGCTCATATTCCATACAATGGCGAACCGATGTAAACGAATTAAGATTCTTAGTCTCTGTTCTCGTCCCTAATTCCTTACTTCCAATAGGACGAAGAGAGAGATTTACATCAAACCTTACTGAACCCTGTTCCATTTTACAATCAGAAATACCGCAATAATCAATTATTTGAACCAGTTGTTCAAGATAAGCAATAACTTCATCTTCTGACCTCATATCAGGCTCTGATACGATCTCCAAAAGGGGAACCCCTGTCCTATTATAATCAACAAAAGAGTGATCAGAGGTAGTAATTGTTGCTCCACTATGAACCAATTTTCCAGCATCTTCCTCCATATGAGCACGTGTAATCCCTATAATTCTCTTTTCCCCATCAACATTTATTTCCAACCAACCTTTTTTACAGATTGGCAAATCAAATTGGGAAGTCTGATAGTTTTTCGGCAAATCAGGATAATAATAATTTTTACGATCAAACTTGGAAAATTCCGCTATATCACAGTTTAGAGCAAGTCCTGCTTTTATGGCCAAATTAACAACTTCCTTGTTAAGCACAGGCAAAACACCTGGCAACCCAAGACAAACAGGGCACACATGGGTATTCTGTTCCCCACCAAATTCGGTACTACAACCACAAAATATCTTGGTTTTTGTAGCCATCTCAACATGAACTTCTACTCCACAGACCATTTCATATCTATCGCTATAACACATAACTTACACCTCCTCCAGTAATCCTGTACAAGATTTATGAAAATCAGTATTCTGTTCAAAAGTATAAGCAGTCTTATATAAAATTCCTTCATTAAAATGTTTGGAAATAAGCTGCAGTCCAACAGGCATTCCATCTACAAACCCTGCAGGAATAGAAATTCCTGGAAGTCCGGCCAGATTTACAGGTATCGTATATACATCCCCAAGATACATAGAAATAGGATCAGACTTATCACCAAATTTATAGGCAATATTAGGCGTAGTTGGCGAAACTAAGACATCAAATTTCTCAAACACTTTATCAAAATCTTGTTTAATAAGCGTGCGAACCTTCTGCGCATTTAGATAATAGGCATCATAATATCCTGAACTCAAAGCATAAGTACCAAGCATAATGCGCCTCTTAACTTCTTGCCCAAATCCTGCAGCTCTTGTTTTTTTGTACATTTCTATCATATCCTCAGCCGGATTTCTTAATCCATAGCTCACTCCATCATATCTAGCAAGGTTAGAACTGCACTCTGCAGGAGCAATAATATAATAAGTAGGCATTGCATATTCCATATGTGGTAGGGAACATGTACCCACTTCTGCCCCCAATTCTTCCAAAGTCTTTATTGCTTTTTTAATTATTTTTTCTACATCAGGGTCAAGTCCTTGAGCAAAAAACTCCTCAGGAACACCAATTTTTAGTCCTTTTACATCATTTTGCAAAAATTGGGTATAATTTGGTTTATCAAAGTAAATAGAAGTAGAATCCTTAGAGTCATACCCAGCAATTGCATTAAGTACTTCAGCATTGTCTCTAACATCTCTAGTTAGAGGCCCTATCTGGTCGAGAGATGATGCAAAAGCCACCAACCCATATCTGGAAACTGCTCCATAAGTAGGTTTTAACCCAACCACACCACAGAAACCTGCTGGCTGTCTAATTGATCCTCCAGTATCTGAACCCAAAGAATATGGCACTTCCCCTCCGGCTACTGAAGCCGCAGAACCGCCTGAAGAACCGCCTGGAACTCTCTCCTTATTCCAAGGATTCTTAGTAGTGAAAAAACCGGAATTCTCAGTTGAAGAACCCATTGCGAATTCATCCATATTGAGTTTTCCAACCAATACCGCTCCCTGTTCATACAACCTCTGAGTAACTGTCGCATTATAAGGAGGGTTAAAATTTTCAAGCATTTTGGAACCACATGTAGTATTAATTCCTTCAGTACACATATTATCTTTTAGAGCCATAGGAATACCTGCCAGCACTCCTATTTCCTCTCCTGAAGAAATTTTTCCATCGATTTCAACTGCCTTTTTCAGAGCAAATTCGTCATTTATAGAAATAAAAGCATTAATTTGAGGTTCTTTATTATGTATGCTTTTCAAATACGCTTTTGTCAATTCTAGCGAACTAATCTCTCTGTTTACGAGCATTTGGTGCATTTCGTTCAAAGACTTTAAAAATATACCCATTGTAAGGGATTCTCCTTTCAGTTCAATTATACTATTTTAGGTACTCTGAAAAAACCATTTTCTTCATCTGGTGCATTCCTGATTACTTTTTCTAACTCCATTGACGGCTTTACAACATCTTCCCGCATCACATTATATAATTCAACCGCATGCGCCGTAGGGACAACATCAGTAGTATCTAGCTTCTGTAGCATTTGGGCATAACCAAGAATAGAATTCAACTGTTCGGTATATATTAGCGTTTCTTCTTCAGTTAACTGCAATCTGGCAAGAAGAGCAACATGTTCCACTTCTTTACTAGATATTTTCATTTTTTTCACCATCCTTTTGAATATTAAACATATTCTTTAATATACCAAATATTATAGATTGAGGCAAGAATAAAGGATTAATACTCTTTACACCTCTTGAAAAACATCATCTTTTTGATTAATAATGGAAAAACAAAAAAGGTTAATTGATAAAAGCGTAGAATAAGTAAGTAAAATTAGAAAATAAATAGACACTACTTTATCTAATTAAAATGCAAAGTTTTATTAAATCAATAATAAAAATACTTATAGAAAGGGAGTCATGCCCATGGAGCAACAAGTAAAACCATTTATTAACTTTCTCCCGGGAAGTCATCTTATTCTGGGAGAAGCAGGATCAGGCAAAACACGCTTAATTTGTTCTCTTCTTCAATCTAAGAATTTTTATGAAGAAAACTCCGTTAACATCGTACTTACAGATTCTGAAAAAAGGATTTGGTCCAAACCGGCTGAAAATCCCGTCACCACTATTGACCCTTTCAGTACAGATATTTCTTGGATAACAGATCCAACCAAACCAGGCATATATTATTGTGCCTGCAACTATGCCCCAAGACTAATTACTTTTTTAGAATGTCTGGCAACTTGGGCCAGACAAAACGAGGAAAAAATACAAAACAGCATTAAAGTTTTTATTGACTACCCCGTCCAACTCCTTATGCTTCCCGAGTTTATCGAGCAATTAACCAGACTTCATTATATCAGTGAAACCTTAAATAATAACGATTCCCACCCCATTGATATCTGGACTGTACTCGGAACCCACAAAGATATTTCTCCAAAAGCGAAATTGCTTTTCAAAAACTCTAACCTTATACTGGTTAACCCCTTTCCTGATAGATGGAATAACTATTTAAGTGAACTACAGAAAGAAAAATCTGAACAGCTTAAAACGCAACTTCCTCAAATTAACCAAACATTAAAAGATGGTTTCTACTATTTTCCTTATAACGACAATTCTTTTTACTTACAAGATAAACCTGTAGAGTAAAGTTTAATATTATCAAACATTGGCTCAGAAGTTTAATATAGAACTTCTGAGCTTTTATTTTTTTACTTGGTCTTACTTGGTCTTACTTAGAAGAGGAACTCTCAAGTAATTGTCCGAACTCTTCTTCACTATATACAGTAATACCCAGTTCTTCCGCTTTTGCAAGCTTTGACCCTGCATTTTCCCCTGCAATAACAAATGCTGTTTTTTTACTGACACTGGTGGCAGCTTTTCCACCATACTGTTCTATTATCTCTTCTATTTCTTTCCTGCCCCAATTTTTAAGAGTCCCCGTTACCACAATACTCTTTCCAGAAAAAATATCAGATTTCATAGAATTGTCAGCAGTCATTTTGACCTCAGCCTGGCGGAGTCTATCAATAAATTTTTTATTACCTTCATCACCAAAAAACGCCACAATACTTTGAGCCATTACTCCACCGATATCCGAAATTTCCTGAAGTCCCTCCTGATTGGCCTTTTCCAGATCTTCCATAGTACCGTACTTTGCTGCCAACAATCTTCCAGCTTTTGCTCCCACATTTCTAATCCCAAGAGCAAATATCAAAGGAGCCAATCCCCTTTGCTTACTAGCATTAACCGCTATTAGAAGATTATTAGCTGACTTTTCACCCATGCGCTCAAGCTCTAGTAGTTTATCACACTCTAAGAAATACAAATCTGCAGCATCTCTAATTAAACCCTTTTCCAAAAGTTGCTGAACAACAGAAGGTCCAAGACCCTCAATATTCATAGCATCTCTGGAAACGAAATGAATAATTGCTTCTCTCTGCCTAGCGGGACAACTTATATTCTGACAGCGGTGAGCTGACTCTCCCTCTATCCTCACTACCCTGCTCCCACATTCAGGACACTGAGTAGGCATATTCCATAATATTTCCTCCCCAGTTCTCTTATCAGGAAGTACTTTTACTATCTCGGGAATAATGTCTCCGGCTTTATGTAACAAGACATGGTCCCCAATCCTAATATCTTTATCTCTGATATTATCTATATTATGAAGAGTGGCCCGCCCGACAGTAGAACCTGCCACAAACACATCTTCCAATACAGCAGTTGGGGTAAGTACACCTGTCCTTCCAACCTTAACTTCAATATTTCTAATAATTGTTTCAACCTGTTCTGCAGGAAATTTATAAGCTATTGCCCAACGCGGACTCCGAGCTGTAAATCCCAGTTCTCTCTGCTGAGCAAAATTATTTACTTTTATTACAAGTCCATCAATTTCATAGGGAAATCCATGTCTCTGTTCATTCATTTCTTCACAGTATTTAATAACACTGTCTATATCTTTAAAAAGCTTAAAGTTATTATTCACCACAAACCCCATTTTTTTAAGTTCCTGAAGCACTTCTTGCTGTGTGTTCAAGCCAAGTTCTTCCGCCTGAAGCAAGTGATAAGCAAAATATCCCAGCTTCCTTTTTGCCGCAACTTTTGAATCAAGCTGTCTAAGCGAACCTGCTGCAGCATTTCTGGGATTAACAAACAACGAAAATCCCTCTTCTTCTCTTTGCTCATTAAGTTCAGCAAAAGAATTTTTAGGCATATATCCTTCTCCACGAACATCAACTACTTCTGAAAACTGACCTACTTCATCCTGGTTCCTCAGCTTAAGGGGTACGGATCGGATAGTCTTTACATTAGCTGTGATCTCTTCCCCCGTTTCCCCATCTCCTCGTGTCGCTCCTCTTTCCAGCAATCCGTTTCTATAGGTAAGGGCAACTGTTAGTCCATCTATTTTTAATTCAACAACATATTCTACATCAGAAACTATATTACTCACCCTGCGATCAAATTCTCTCAAATCACCTTCATTGAAGGCATTATCAAGACTGAGCAAACTTTGGGAATGTCTGACCTTGGAGAATTGAGACGCTACAAATCCCCCCACTCTCTTTGTTGGAGAATCGAGCGTTATCCAGTCCGGATTTTTTTCTTCGATTATTTGCAGTTCCTTCAAAAGCTCATCATACTCTTTATCTGTCAAAACAGGCTTATCCAACCCATAATAATTATAATTCGCTTCTTCTATTTTTTTCTTTAATTCCTGCAGATACTCAAAATCCCGACTCAATATTAACAACTCCTTCTAACTATAATCCAGTAAAAAAACAGAAAAGTGCTATTGCATAGCAAAAGTCTTGATACAGATTTTTGCGTTAAGCGCAATTTGCGTAAAACGAGTGCAGACGCTAAAGCGTTAAGGAAGCCAATGGTTGACGGTCATGGATGACCTAATGCCGCGGTGCCATGGATGGCAAGGAGCGGTCACATCCAGAATTACCAAGAGGTTTTGGCTTGTAGCTTTAGCGACAAATGAGTAGCAAATGTAGCGTGTGCGAACACGTAAATGTCCAGTGGACAATTACGGCCGAAGGCGCCATGGTACTTTGGCTCTAACACAAGGTTTTTGCATTAGAATCTCTAACTATATCTTTAACATCTTTGCATATTCTGCAATAAGTTTTTTTATTTCTCCACTAAAAACAACCGTAATTTCAGCCTGTTTTCCTTCACCACTTACTGCCATTACTATTCCTCTGCCAAAAGTCATATGCTCAACTTTATCCCCGACTGTAAATTTTACCGAGCCCAGTTTTACTATCTCCGAACCATTGTCTAACCATTTTTTATTTTGATAACTTGTACCTGCAGAAGCGAAATTAGAACTTAGTGCCTTAGATTCAATTTTAAGTAATATCCCTTCAGGCAACTCTTCCAAGAATCTAGAGGCCAAACTGTCCTGAATATGCCCATAAACCATTCTCTGACAAGCATGACTTAAATACAATTTTTCTTTTGCTCTAGTTATCGCCACATAACAAAGTCTACGTTCTTCTTCCAGATGGAGGTCATCCAGTGTATTTCTACTGCTAGGAAATATTCCATCTTCCATACCCACAGCAAAAACTATCGGGAATTCAAGCCCTTTAGCACTATGCATTGTCATAAGCTTTACAGCATCTTCTACTTCATCATAATTATCTATATCAGCCACAAGAGAAACCTGTTCCAAAAAGCCACCCAAAATAACCATGTTCTGTTCTTCTTTTATTTCAGTATCTTCAAGATATGCCTCGAAATTCTTATCATATTCAGACGTTAGAGAAAGGAATTCATTAAGATTTTCCAGTCTAGCATTTGCCTCAATCGTGCCTTCAGTTCTTAGCATAGTAATATAACCTGTATCTGCCAAAATTTTATCAGTGAGATCAGTAACAGCAATTCCTTCTTCTGCTTTTGCTTTAAATTCCACAACCAAGTTATAAAAACTTTCCAGAGATCTTTTTGCTTTTGTTTGCAAACCAGGGATATGCTCAACCTCAGCCAGAGCATCGAAAACCTTTAAGCCTTGTTCCTCAGCGTATTCAAAAACCTTTTCAAGCGAACCTTTCCCTATGCCTCTTTTGGGTATATTCACAACCCGAGTAAAACTAACACTTTCAGCTGAATTATATACAAGCTTCAAATAAGCAAGAATATCTTTAACTTCCATTCGTTCATAGAACTTTTGGCCTGAATAAATCCTATAGGGGATCCCAACTTTCATAAATTGTTCTTCAATCACCCTTGATTGAGCATTTGTTCTATAAAGAATAGCGAAATCATTATAAGGCCTACCTTCAGCATCAGATAAATCCCTAATTTTATTGGAAACAAAACGGGCTTCATCATGTTCATTACTCGCTTTGTAAATTTCGATATCTTCTCCCTCACTGTTTTCCGTCCACAACACTTTATCCTTACGATTAGCATTTTGACAAACAACAGTATTAGCCGCTTTAAGTATTTTTCCAGTAGATCGATAATTCTGTTCCAATTTCAACAATTTTGTTTCCGGATAATCCCTCTCAAAATCCAATATGTTTTGCACATCAGCTCCACGCCAACCGTATACAGACTGATCATCATCCCCAACAACACATAGATTACGGTAGAGACCAGCAAGCAATTTTACAAGAATATACTGAGCATGATTGGTATCCTGATATTCATCAACAAGAATATATTTGAATCTTTCCTGATAATGCTTTAACACGTCAGGGAATTCCCTAAAAACCCTAACAGTAAGCATTATGATATCATCAAAATCAAGAGCATTATTATTAAAAAGCTTCTTTTGATATATTTTGTAAGCTTTACTAACAATATCTTGAAAATAATCTCCTGCCTGGGCATCAAAATTTTCTACTGTCTTCAGCTTATTTTTTGCATCGCTTATAGCACTAAGCACAGCTCTAGGTGCTATTTTTTTGTCATCAATATCAAGCTCTTTCAGGCATTCTTTAATTAAAGTCATCTGATCCGAAGAATCATATATGACAAAACTTCTTGAGTATCCATTAAGCGCAGAAATTTCACGTCTGAGTATCCTTACACAGGATGAATGAAACGTGGATACCCATAAACCTTGTCCTTCTGATCCTAAAAGAGTCCCAACTCTCTCTTTCATTTCTTTAGCAGCCCTATTAGTAAACGTAAGAGCCAGTATATTCCATGGTTCAATCCCCTGAGCTATAAGATGAGCTATTCTATAAGTGAGCACCCTGGTTTTTCCAGAACCAGCTCCTGCAAGAATAAGAATTGGACCGTCTTTATATTCTGCAGCCTCACGTTGAACAGGATTTAGTTCATTCAGGTGGTACATATCTTCGTTATACTCCTTTCTCCATACACGGCTCAATCACAATACCCTTTTCTCCTAAGTTTTGCAATATGACCTTTTAAAATTTGTTCAATGTCTATTTCATACTGTTCCTCAAGTACAAACATCATGGTCACCGCAGTTTGAGCAACATCCATCAGTTCCTCGGCAACATACTGCATTGCCTCTTCTTCCTCCATAGTCTGTTTTTCTCCACTCAAACCCCGTAATTTACCAATTGCCTGGGCAAGTTCTCCTGATTCTTCCATTATTTTCAGAGCAGTACTTTCTAGAGAAGGAGTTAGCCTATTTAAACGTGGCAATGTTATAGTTTTGGATATTTTTTGACCCATGACAGTATTCTCCCCACTAATTGTATTTCCTTCAAAAAATACTCACATTATATATTATACCACCTAGTTCTATAATTAATGGAATTTATAGCAAGATAAATTACCCTTATATCTGGAAATTAGGAAATAAATGCGAAATTTGTTGCACCAATAAAAATAACCCGGAGACTAATTTAGGATCTCTGAGTTTAATTTTTAAATTAAAATGGTTCTTATCTCTTATCCATAGAAAAAATTTCCCTTAAGAAAATTTCTCTTTAGTTCTATGTCTAATCTAGTCTATTAAGCTATTTACGTCTTCCATTTAGTTCGGCAGCAATCTCTCTAAGACTTACTCCCCTATCTTCTAGCATAACCAACAAATGATAAAAAAGATCAGCAGTCTCATAGCGAATTTCTTCAGGAGAATTATTTTTAGCAGCAATAATTACCTCTGCCGATTCTTCTCCCACCTTCTTTAATATTTTATCAATTCCTTTCTCAAAAAGATAGGTGGTATATGCCCCAACAGGTTTTTCTAATTTACGGGTATGTATTATTTCTGCCAAAATTTCCAGAATTGTACCGATAGATTGAGGAGGTACCTCTCCCTGTTTTCTAATTATATCAAAGACCTTATTTTTATTCTCTGTTTCATTATTAATACCATAATGGAAACAAGAAAAATAATTTTCATGACAAGCCATTCCTGTTTGGATGACTTTTAGAAGTATCGTATCTTTATCGCAATCAAAGCTAATATCTTTTACTTCCTGATAATGTCCGGATGTTTCACCCTTTAACCATAATTCTTGTCTACTACGACTGTAATAACAGGCTTTTCCTTCCACTAATGTTCTTTTCAAAGCTTCTTTGTTCATATAGGCCAGCATTAATACTTCACCAGATTCATAATCCTGAGTTACAGCCGGGACAAGTCCTTTTTCATCCCATTTTATATTTCCAAACAACCTATCAAAATCAAAACCTTCTAATAATCTTTCCATTTAAATTATATTTTAGTAAGGGCATATCTTCTAACTGCCAAACTCTTACTAAATCTCCTTTCTCAACTAATTATATTATTCTGAAAAAAATCATTAACCTTTATATTATAACTCTTATCGCCTAACTGGTATACCTTTTTTTTGCAAATAGTCTTTTGCTTCGTTGATACTATACTCACGATAATGGAATATGGAAGCAGCAAGTACTGCATCTGCCTCACCCTCATTAAGACCAGCGGCAAGGTGTTCAAGATTCCCTACCCCTCCGCTGGCAATAAGTGGTATGGAAACAGCTCTGCTAACAACCTTGTTAAGCTCATTATCATAACCTTCTTTTGTTCCGTCTCTATCCATGGAAGTAAGCAGAATCTCTCCCGCACCCAACTCTTCAACTTTCTTTATCCATTCCAGAGCATCTATGGAAGTTGGAGTTCTTCCTCCATGAGTGTATACCTCCCATCTACCTTCGCCCACCTTCCTGGCATCTACGGCAACAACTATACACTGACTACCAAAAGCATGGGCACCTTCTCTAATTAGCTCAGGATTTAAAACAGCTGCCGTATTAAGCGAAACTTTGTCAGCACCTGCCCTAAGCATCCTAGAGATATCTTCGATATTTCGAAGTCCTCCACCTATCGTAAAGGGAATAAATACTTTTTCAGCAGTTCTTCTCACTACTTCCACCATCGTCTTTCTTCCTTCAGAAGAAGCGGAAATATCCAAAAAAACCAGTTCATCAGCGCCTTCTTTATCGTACATAGCTGCAAGTTCCACAGGATCTCCTGCATCGCGCAAATTTACAAAATTGGTACCTTTTACTACTCTTCCTTCATGTACATCAAGACAGGGAATTATTCGTTTGGCCAGCATCTTTGTTCCTCCCATTGGTTTGTGCAATACATCTACGTAAGATTCTCATTTATGCATCACATCTATTGCCTGTTTTAAAGTAAAAGCCCCCGCATACAATGCTTTTCCAGTGATTGCCCCATCTATTGCTACTCCACTAGTTGCTTCCTCTTTTACTCTTTTCAAATCATCAAGTGAAGAAATACCACCTGAGGCTATCACTCTTAATCCAGTTTCTTTAGCCATCTTCACAGTACTTTCTATATTAGGACCTTTAAGCATACCGTCACGTGCTATATCTGTATAAATCGTTCTTTTAACACCAATTTGCTGCATCTTTTTCCCGAGCTCCACAGCCAAAACATTTGTTTTTTCTGCCCATCCTTGAACAGCTACCATCCCGTCTTTAGCATCAATTCCAACTATTATATGTTCACCGCCAAATCTTTGAACAGCATCTTTCACCAGTTCTGGGTCTCTTACAGCTATTGTCCCCAGGATTACCCTCTCCACACCTATTTCTAAAAGTTCCTCGATCCTACTCAAGGTACGTATTCCCCCGCCGACCTGTACTTTGAGACTGACATTTTTAACAATCTCTCCTATAATTTTATCATTTACAGGCTGTCCCTCAAAGGCTCCATTCAAATCCACAACATGAAGATACTCTGCGCCCTCTTCAACAAAACCCTTGGCAACTTCTACAGGATTATCTGAATACACCGTAGCATCTTCCATCCTCCCTTGTAAAAGCCTAACAACCTTTCCATCTTTTAAATCTATGGCTGGAAATACTATCATTGCCCATTCACCCACTTTCCGAAATTGTCCAACATCACTAGCCCCCAAGGACTTGATTTTTCAGGATGAAACTGAGCCCCCCAGACATTGTCCTTACCTACTAGAGCAGCAAAATCCATACCATAATCACTCGTAGCAGCAACACAGGATTCATCATCTGGCCTTGCAAAAAAAGAATGCACAAAATAAAAATACGAAGAATCAGGTATTCCCGTACAAAGAGGATTCGGTCGAACTACTTTTAAATTATTCCAACCCATATGGGGAATTTTTAATCCCTCTGGAAATTTAACTACCCTTCCTGGCAAAAATCCCAGACCCTTATGTTCGCCATATTCTTCTCCTATTTCAAACAAAAGCTGCATTCCCAAACATATTCCTAGGAAAGGCTTTCCACTACTTATATAGCTATTTAACTCTTCAATCCATCCACCCTTGTTTAAAGCATCCATCGCATCCGCAAACGCTCCCACACCAGGCAGAATAATACCCTGCATATCTTTTGTTTCTTTAGGGGACTCAATAATTTTTACTTCATATCCTAGTTTTTCCAGTGCTTTTTCAACACTTCTAAGGTTACCCCTGCCATAATCTACTATCCCGATCATTTCATTTTCCTCCCGGTATTTAAAGATTCCCTTTTGTCGAAGGTATTCCTTGGAATCTTTCACTTTTCATAACTGCAAGACCAATTGCTCTACCCACAGCCTTAAATACTGCTTCTAATATATGATGCCTATTTTTACCACTTATAAGTCTAATATGTAGTGTAATACCAGCATTAATTGCCAAAGCCCTAAAAAATTCTTCTCCAAGCTCCACTGGAAAATCTCCAACTAATCCTGAAGGACAATCCACATCCCAAACCAACCAACCTCTATTGGAAATATCCACAGCAGCAAATGCAAGAGCTTCATCCATCGGGAAAAAGCAGTCGCCTACCCTCTCAATTCCCTTTTTATCACCAATTGCCTGTTTTAAAGCCTCTCCCAAAACAATTCCACAATCTTCTACTGTATGATGCTGATCTACAAACAAATCTCCATCAACTGACAGTTCAAGATCAAAAAGAGCAAACCGACACAGAGATTTAAGCATATGGTCAAAAAAACCTACACCCGTTTCTATTGAAGTCTCCCCACTTCCATCTATTTCAAGCTTTGCCTTTATATCTGTTTCCAGGGTTTTTCTCTCCAACTCTGAATTACGCACTAATACTCCTCCTTCCAGATAATATAATCCAATTAAAATATAACAAAATCACATATATTTAGTAATCCCACTGCTCAAAATCATAAAGCACTATCACCAATTAACACAAGGTTTTTACAGTAATATTAATTTGCTTTAAAAACATCTAATATTACTAAAGCTACTCAAACTGACCCCAATCTTATGATCAGTCTGCCTGACACAGTTACCGCATCAAGCGTAGCACGATGCGAAGCGCGGCTGTTGCGACGGTCATGGATGACCTAGTGCAGCATTGCCATGGAGGGCAAGGAGCAGCTGCCATGGAGGGCACAATCTGCCGAATAGCGGTATTGTGGCAGGTAGACCTACCCCAAATACAGTATGATATTATTTAATAACATTTTATAGCAAGCTCTTAATCGTTTCCAGGAAACACCTATTTTCCTCAGGAGTACCAGAACTCATCCTTAAGCATTTGCCAAGACCAAGAATTTCTCCCAAGTTCCGTACTGTAAAACCCGCTTCTCCCAATTCCTTTGCCAGGCTATTGGAATCCTCAGCCTTAAACAAAATAAAATTAGCCCTAGTAGGTAAGACTTTCAGACAAGGAATACCTTTTAATCCATTATACAATAATTCTGTTTCTTTTTTTATTAAATCGATCTGCTTTTGGTATTCAGCAACATATTTAAAAGCAATAACTCCCACTCTCTGGGAAAAAGAATTTACATTAAAAGGCTGTCTTACTTTATTCAGAAAGTTAATTATTTCCCTGCATCCCATTACATAGCCAAGTCGCAAAGCCGCCATTCCAAAGGCCTTAGAAAAGGTCCTCATCACAAGTAGCTTAGGATAAGCAGCTATTTTATCTACGAAAGTCTCTCCCGCAAATTCAGTATAGGCTTCATCTACTACCACTAGACAATCTGTCTCATCTAATAGTTTTTGTACCTCTTCCCAAGGGAAAAGGGCGCCTGTAGGATTGTTGGGATTACAAATAATAATAACCTTAATTCCAGGATCCCCCTGACATTTAGCAATCATATCCGCCGTATCAAGTCTTACTCCTTCTAACAGAGGAACCTCTATCACGCTAGTATCAGTTATTCTTGCTGCAGAAGCATACATACTAAAAGTCGGAGGATGTATCATTACAGCTCTTCCACTTCCACCAAAAGTATTAAAAATTATCTGTATCAATTCATCAGAACCATTCCCTACCAGGACATTTTCTGTTTCTACTCTGTTATATTGAGCTATTACCTTACGCAGCTCAATAGCGCTCCCATCAGGATATCTGTTAAAATCATAATTCTGGGAAAACACCTCTTCCTTCATTCCGTCCGGCCAGGGAAAAGGATTTTCATTAGCATCCATTTTTACGCTATGGGGATTAACATGGGCTTCATATGGTTTTAATTCAACTATCTGTTCTCTAAGAAATCTTTTCATTTTTGTCTCACCTTTATTGCCCTGGCATGAGCCTCAAGGCCCTCTCTCCTAGCAAGATGCATAATATGTTCAGCATCCCTCTGAAGTGCTTCCTCTGAATAATTAATGACACTAATTTTTTTCACAAAAGCATCTACATCCAAAACAGAATAGAACCTAGCTGTTCCTCCTGTTGGCAAAACATGATTGGGCCCAGCAAAATAATCTCCAACAGGCTCAGGAGTATTCTTGCCTAAGAAAACAGCTCCAGCATTTTTAATTCTACCCAGCCAGGAAAAAGGATTATCCACTACAAGTTCAAAATGTTCCGGTGCAATCAAATTAGCCAGTTCTATTCCCTCTTTAATATCTTTAACAAGAATAGCCGCACCGTATGTATCCCATGAGGCCCTGGCTATTTCAGCACGCGGTAGAGCTTCTATTTGACGTTCTACTTCCGCTACAGTTTTTCCCAAAATTTCCAGACTAGGAGATACTAAAATAGCAGAAGCAAGTTTATCGTGTTCAGCCTGAGAAAGAAGATCTGCAGCCAATTGAACCGGCTCTCCACTCTCATCAGCCAATACCAAAATTTCGCTAGGTCCCGCCAACATATCAATATCGACAGTTCCATAAACCTGCTTTTTGGCAAGAGTTACATAGATATTTCCCGGTCCAGTTATCTTATCAACAGGTAAAATAGTTTCAGTCCCAAAAGCAAGAGCCGCTACGGCTTGGGCCCCGCCAATCTTATAAATTTCTTTTACTCCACATTCAGCCGCTGCTGTCAGAACTTCTGGCAGAAGTGTGCCATCTTTTAAAGGAGGAGAAACCATCACGATTTCCTCTACCCCAGCTACAGCTGCTGGCAAAGCATTCATCAACACTGAAGATGGGTAAGCCGCAGTACCTCCTGGAACATATATTCCCACTCTATTTAATGGACGAATTATCTGTCCCAATATGCTTCCATCTTCAGATGGGCTAAACCAAGATGTTCTCTTTTGTTTTTCATGATAATTCCAAATATTTTCTTTGGCTTTTCTTATGGCAACCAAAAAATTTTCATCCACCTCAGAATAAGCCTTTTCTATTTCTTCCTGGGTTACTTTTAAACCTGTCTTTTCCAAATCAACTTTATCAAATTTACTACTAAACTCAAATAGAGCCTTATCACCATTTTCTTTAACTTTTTTCAGAATACCTGCAACAATTTGTTCCAGTTGTGAATCATCACCATACGATTTTGTAGTAAGCTTTTTTATATCAAGTTCCGAAAAGTTTAAGATTTTTTTCATTATCTTTACTCCTATAACATTTTAATATTTTTTATTTCCATTATTAGTTTAGGTATCAAAAATAGCTTTTACCTCGTAAATACACAATATATAGACATTGATATTTCTCATCATAAACGTATATATTATATATAATATAGTTTCTGCAAAATGGGCTTTTTACATTCTAACTATTATTTTAAATACTTGAAACTCAATTATTTAATTATTTAACTATTTAATTATTTACCAATTGTCTCAACTTTTCAGCAAGACCCTGAATTCTCTCATACTTAACCCTATAGGCAACTCTATTTGCAGTCATCCTAGTCGTCGCCTCAAGAATCGGAGCAATTTCAACAAGCTTATTCTGTTTAAGCGTTGCTCCAGTAGAGACTATATCTACTATCATTTCTGCCAACCCTACTCTTGGTGCAAGCTCAATATTTCCATGCAATTTTATTGGAGTAACCTGTAATCCCTTGCTATTAAAGAAAGTCTCTGCAACTCTAGTGAATTTTGTAGCTACTCTTTTATGGTTCATAACACTCAAATCATATTCACCATTAGGAAGTTTCGGAGGAAGAGATTCCTCCGGCATAGCAACCATGAATCTGCAATAGCCAAATTTTAAATCTAATATTTCAGCTACATCCTTGTTTTGCTCTAACAAAGTATCTTTTCCAACAAAGCCAATATCCGCAGCACCATGCTCTACATAAGTAGGAATATCTGTAGGTCTGCAAATAATTATTCTTACCTCACTTTCCGGAAAATCAAAGGTAAGCTTCCTAGAATCCTCCGTAACTGAACTACACTCTATCCCAGCCTTAGTAAGAATATCCACTGAATCCGTCAATAACTTTCCCTTTGGCAAAGCTATCGTCAGAAAATTTCTTGACATAATAATAATCTCCTTTCAAAAAAAACTTATATAAATAATTTAGTACTTTAGTTGATTAAATCGTTCATTCGTTAACGTAATCACTTAATGTAGTATAGCAGTTAGAAACCATAAAGTAAATAATTTTTTTGCTTTATCTTTTGCTATTCATCTTTTGTTTTATATATTATATCAGCCTTATTATCAGCAAAACAAACAATTCTAATACTTACCTAATTTACGTATTAACTTTGATAACATTCAATATTCACACAGTGAATTGACCTTAAATTATAAATGCCTAGCTTCAAAACTTTAAGCTAGGCACTTTTTCCACTATATAATACTTGATTTAATCTCCGAATCTCAGCCCTAATTTTCTCGCTGTCAGCAAAACGGCATCATCACTTTGAATCATTTTCAGCTTTTTAATTGCTTCACAAAGAGGAACTCTAACAATATCTGCCCCTTTTAACGCTGTCATTTTACCATAATCTTTTTCCAGCGCTGCATCCATTGCTGCAACTCCATAGCGAGTAGCAAGAATCCTGTCATAAGTATTAGGAGACCCTCCGCGTTGAATATGCCCAAGTACCGTAACCCTACTCTCCAATCCTATTAACCCCTCAAGTTC
>JBAYAL010000003.1:0-18023 GCA_041669825.1 Eubacteriales bacterium
AGGAAAACGGCTTCTTCAATATTATGTGTTATTAATAGAATAGTGAGATTAGTTTCTTTCCAAAGTTGGATAAGAAGTTCTTGTAGCTCTTCGCGGGTTAGCGCATCAAGTGAGGAAAAGGGTTCGTCCATTAACAAAAGTTCTGGTTCAAGTATAAGTGATCTAGCTATAGCCACTCTCTGTCGCTGCCCCCCGCTAAGTTGGGCAGGAAATCTTTTTTTAAAAGGTAAGAGTCCAAGTTTATCAAGGATATTTTCTATTTTTAGAGTTGTTTCATTTTTAGGGATACCTTTGATTTGGAGGCCAAGTCGGACATTATCCCACACTGTTTTCCAAGGAAGTAAGCCATATTCTTGAAGGATCAAAGCGATTTTATTTGTGCTACTTGGCTGTTTATCGTTAATAAGGACTTTCCCTGTATATTTTGGGTTTAAACCTGCTATAACGCTTAACAGGGTGCTTTTACCGCATCCTGAGGGCCCAATAATTACACCAATGTTACCCTGGGGCAAAGTTAAATTTACCCCTTTTAGAACGGAAGTTGTTTGTTTATTTTGGGTATAATTAACTTGTAGAGATTCTATGTTTAGATATGTCATTTATAATCTTTCCTTAATAGTGTTTATTTGATTTGTTTTCCCAGTCCTCTAAGGTTGTATTGTATGAGCGTTTTGTATGCCCTATCGTAGTCAACGGGTTCACCTGAGTTTATCCAAGATAGTATTACCTGTCGGAAGGTTCCTACAAAAGCTGTAGCGCTGACTTGAATATCCTGATCTGGAATGAGGTTTTGTTCTCTGAGTTCGTATAGGTCATCTTTAGTAAACCTAATAAGGTCGTTTTCAATGTCTGTAAATTTGCAGTTAAGGGCATTATTTACTTCAGGAAAGTGCTCCAAAAGAATTTTTGCTAGGTGTTTTTCTTTCATGAATGTTTTTATACATATTTCCATGGAAGCTTCAAGTTTATCAAATATATCTGAATATTTGGAACGTTCTTCTTTAATTATTTCTAGTAGTTCTACATATATTTCTTTTACAACAGTATCAATAAGAGTTTCTTTGTCAGCAAAGTATAGGTAAAAGGTACCGGTTGCAATTCCAGCTTTTTTTGCAATTGCTTTAATAGAGGTATCTTTGTTGGTTCCTTTTTCTAGGATTTCTCTTGCAGCTTTAAGTATTCTTGTTTTGCGATTTTGTTGTTTTTCTATTATTTTTTCGGTTTTATTATAAACCATAGAAATCCTCCTAATAATAATCAGTAGGCAAACATTCATAAACTGAATAAGCATTCAGTTTATGAATTGAATTTTACTCTTACTGTATTTCTAAGTCAAGCAGTAAGGAATTTTTGTGATATACTGTTCTTTCAGGATTACAGACTGGTATTTTAGGACAAATTGTATTAAAATCTAATGATATAGTGCTAAAAGATATTGCTCTTTTACGTACAAAAAGTTTAATCAGAAGTCATAAAAGGAGGAGCCTTCTATGTGTCTTTATAAAAATATAAAGAACAATATTAATAAGTGTTTGGAAGCAGCAGCAGAAACAGCAAGGACAAAAGGGGAACTTAGTTATGACCAGCTTCCTGATTTTGTTTTAGAAGAACCAAGGGAAAAGCAGCATGGGGATTTGGCAACCAACATAGCGATGCTACTGACAAAACAGGCTAGAAAGGCTCCGCGAGAAATTGCTGCAATAATAATTAACAATATCAATACTGATAACACATGGATTACAACCTGTGAAATAGCTGGGCCAGGATTTATTAATTTTCGGCTTGATCCAAGTTGGCTCAAAAGAGTTGTACCAGAAGTAATTATAGGCGGAGATAGTTACGGAAAGGTCAATATTGGTAATGGAGAAAAGGTACAAGTAGAATTTGTGAGTGCTAATCCTACAGGGCTACTTCATATGGGGAATGCTAGAGGTGCGGCACTTGGTGATAGCATAGCTTCTCTTCTTAGTATGGTGGGATATGAGGTAAGTAGAGAATTTTATATCAATGATGCAGGTAAACAAATTTACAATTTTGCTCTCTCTTTGGAGGCTCGCTATCTTCAGCTACTTGGTCAGGATGTTACTTTCCCTGAAGCAGGATATAAAGGTGAGGATTTGATAGAGACCGCAAAAAGAATAATTGAAAAAGATGGCGATAAGTATTTGACCATGGAAGATGAATTGAGGCGTGAATTCATGGTTAGGTTTGGATTGGAAGAAAAAATTACTTGCATAAAAAATACTTTAGCTGAAATGGGTATTCACTACGATGTTTGGTTTAGCGAACAGTCTCTTCATGATAGTGGATATTTGCAGAGTACCATAGAGGAATTAGAGAAAAAAGGTTATATATATGAAAAAGAAGAGGCACTTTGGTTTAAGTCAACATTATTAGGAGACGAAAAAGATGAAGTGGTAGTACGTAACAACGGAATACCAACCTATTTCGCAGCAGATATTGCTTATCATCGCAATAAATTCGAAAGAGGTTTTGATAAAGTAATTAATGTTTGGGGAGCTGATCACCATGGGCATGTTGCTAGGATGAAAGGAGCTATGAAGGTTCTTGGATATAATTCTGATAATCTTCAGATAATTCTTATGCAGTTGGTTAAGATGATCCAAGATGGTGAAGTAGTAAAGATGTCAAAACGTTCCGGAAGGTATATTACCTTGCAGGATTTAATGGATGAAGTAGGTAAAGATGCAGCTCGTTTTTTCTTTCTGCTGAGAGATCCTGATTCTACAGTTGAATTTGATCTAGACCTTGCTAAAGCTCAATCTTCAGACAATCCCGTTTATTATGTTCAGTATGCTCATGCGAGATTGTGTAGCATTTTGAGACAGGCCGAGGAGCAGGGATGGGATACGAATATTAATCCCAGTGATGAACAATTGGGTCTTCTTACCAGTCAAGAAGAAGAAGATTTGATTAAAAAATTGGCGGATCTTCCTTCGGAAATTGAAGTGGCGGCGAGACTCATTGAACCTCATAGACTTGCTCATTATGTGCTTGATCTAGCTGCTTTATTTCACACATTCTATAATAGTCAGCGCGTACTTGTTGACGATGTTGATTTGAAGACCGCACGTTTGGGACTTATTAAAGCAACAAAACAGGTATTAGCTAATGTTCTGGGAGTTTTAGGTGTGTCCGCTCCTGAAAAAATGTAATATTTAGAAATTATAAAAAGTAGAAAGGGTAGGAAAAAGATGGCCAAATTCGTTTTTGTAACAGGAGGAGTTGTTAGTTCTTTAGGGAAAGGAATTACAGCTGCTTCTTTGGGGTGTCTTCTGAAAAACAGGGGATTAAAGGTTGCAATTCAAAAGTTTGACCCTTATATTAATGTTGATCCTGGAACGATGAGCCCATACCAACATGGGGAAGTATTTGTTACAGATGATGGTGCGGAAACTGATCTTGATCTAGGTCATTATGAAAGATTTATTGATGTTCCTCTCTCAAAATACAGTAATGTTACTACAGGAAAAATTTACTGGTCTGTTATAAATAAGGAACGTAGGGGAGACTATCTTGGGGCAACAATTCAAGTTATTCCGCATATTACCAATGAAATTAAGGATAGAATATATAGGGTGGCTAATGAAAGCAATCCGGATGTTGTTATTACTGAAATTGGAGGTACGGTCGGGGATATTGAATCTCAGCCATTTTTAGAAGCGATTCGTCAGGTGCGTGGAGATATTGGAAGGGAAAATGTCTGTTATGTACATGTTACTTTGCTCCCGTATCTTGTTGCTTCTGGAGAGGTTAAAACAAAACCGACACAGCATTCCGTAAAAGAATTAAGAGGTATAGGGATTCAACCAAATGTGCTTGTTTGTAGAGCAGAACGTACTATCAGCGAAGAGATGAAAGATAAGCTGGCGTTGCTTTGTGATATTGATAAAGAGGCTATTATCACTTGTATCGATGCGTCATCAATATATGAAGTTCCTTTGAAGATAGAAGAAGAAGGTATGGACGATATTGTACTGCGCTGTTTGGGTATTGAAGCTGAAAAAGCAGATATGACTGCTTGGAAAGCTATGGTAGAAAAGATTAAATCACCATGTAAGAAAACAGAAATAGCAATTGTTGGAAAATATGTGGAATTACCCGATGCCTATCTTAGTGTTGCAGAGGCTCTTCGTCACGCAGGTGCAGAGCATGGAGCGGGAGTGAAGATACACTGGGTAAACTCTGAGGAAATAGAGAAAAATATTAATTCTATAAGTGAAGTTTTTGCAGGTGTAGATGGGATATTGGTTCCGGGCGGATTTGGCAATAGAGGAATTGAAGGAAAAATTGAGGCTATTCGCTACGCACGTGAAAATAAGATACCTTTTTTGGGAATATGTCTTGGGATGCAGTGCGCAGTGATAGAATTTGCTAGGAATGTTTGTGGAATGGAGTGCGCCAATAGTACGGAGTTTGACCAGCTTACACCGTATCCGGTAATTGATTTACTTCCAGAACAAAAAGATATTGAAGATATGGGTGGAACGATGAGACTTGGAATTTCACCAATCAAGCTTCATCAGGATAGTCTTGTTTACTCTGCTTATGAAGAAGAAGTGATATACGAACGACATCGTCATCGTTATGAAGTAAACAATAAGTATAGAGAAGAATTGCTAAAGCAAGGGCTTCAAGTTTCTGGAACATCCCCGGATAACAGATTAGTTGAAGTAATTGAATATCCTGACCATCCGTGGTTTGTTGCTTCTCAGTTTCATCCTGAATTCAAATCAAGACCAAATAGACCGCATCCACTTTTTAGTCAGTTTGTGAAAGCAACTTTATCTGAAAAGAAAGAATAATTGTTTATATAGGATTTTAAGGAGAACGGTTGGCGGGCTTATATTATATAGAATTACGTTTGCTATAGTTAAGTCCGTCTTGTTTGCTGTAGTTAAACCCAACTTGTTTGATAGCTTAATTTTAGTGCACTGTGTTTATTGTATTTGGTAAATGAGTTATTGAAATAATTAGATGGGACTCGGGAAAAGTGTAAAATAGCTGGAGCATAAGTAGTTTGTCTAGATTAAATTATGGTAATAATAACTTTGGGAGGAAATTATTATGGGGTATACAGCCAAATGGCTGGAAATAGAGGAAAAAGAAAAATTTAATAAATTTATAATTGAACATCCCAAAGGGCATTCTATGCAATTATGGGAGTGGGGGGAGATAAAAAAAAAGACTGGCTGGAAGCCGTGGAGAATGGTATTAGAAAGAAATGGAATGGTAGTAGCTGCTGCCACAGTACTGGAACGCCGTATGCCAATTATAGGTGCTCCCATTTTTTATGCTCCTCGAGGGCCTGTTCTTGATGTCAGTGATGAAGTTGTTTTTGATGGCCTACTTGAAGCGGTAAGAAAGTTAGCCGTGAAAAGGGGCGCGATTTTACTAAAAATAGATCCAGATGTTTCTTTCAATGTAATTGAACTTAAAGATTATTTGGAATCCAGAAAATTCAAACTACTGGATAGAGGGAAAGATTTTGAAGGAGTGCAACCTCGTTATGTATTTAGGTTGGATATTGCTCCTGATGAAGAAACATTATTAGCAAATATGAATCAGAAGACTCGTTATAATATAAGGTTGGCAACTAAAAAGGGAGTTACAGTTCGAAAAGGAAATAAGGAAGATCTTCAGGCATTTTATGAGGTGTTGAGGGAGACAACTGAAAGAGACAATTTTCTTGTTCGTTCCTATTCATATTTTGAAGACTTGTACGATACGCTTGTGCAGGCAGGATTTGCAGAATTATTTGTAGCTGAATACAATGGTCAAATAGTATCAGGGACTTTGGCGTTTATTACGGGTAAAAAAGCCTGGTATATTTATGGCGCTTCCTCTAATTCTCATCGTAAGGTTATGCCTAATTATCTTATTCAATGGGAGATGATTAGATGGGCAAAGGCAAACGATTGTACTCTTTATGACTTTAGGGGGGTTTCTGGAGATATTTCTGAAGATAATCCATTGTATGGTCTGTACAGGTTTAAAAAAGGGTTCAATGGCGAATTCACCCAATTTATAGGGGAATGGGATTTAGTTTATAGACCGATTATGTATTCTGTATGGAAAATAGCAGAGAAGTTGTATTCAGGAAAATTGAAAAAAATATTAGCTATTTTTAGAAAAAAATAATTAAGGTTTTGCAGTCTGAAGGAGAGGATGAATATGCCGGATTTGTGGGTTGAAGTTAATCTTGATGCAGTTTTGCATAATTATCGCCAAATTAAAGAGAAAATTTCACCAGGTTCACGGTGTATGGCAGTTGTTAAGGCAGATGCCTACGGAATGGGTGCTGTTGAGGTTGCTAAAATACTTCAAGATGACGGTTGCGAAGCTTTTGCAGTAACAACGCTGGATGAAGCAATACTGCTCAGACAAAATGGTATTGATGCGATAATTCTAGTGCTAGGTCCTACGTCACGGCCAAGTTGGGGACAGGCTATGGAAGAAAACATACAAATTACAATTTCTGATTTAGAAAGAATTTCTGACCTTGAAGAATTTTGCAGGGAGAAAAATAGGGAATTTAGTATACATATTAAAGTAGAAACAGGTATGGGCAGAACTGGAGTACCAGAAGACCAGGCTGAGGCCTTGGTTGCCTTACTCAAGAAGTGTTCATTTGTAAAGCCGGTAGGAATATATACTCATTTTGCTCGGGCTGCTCAGAAAGACAATAAGTATACAAGTAAACAGTATTCCATCTTTACAAATTTCGTCCAAAAGATTGAAAATGAAGGCGTAAGTATAAAATGGAAACATGTTTGTAATAGTGCAGCTTTTCTTGATTTCCCAGAATATCATCATGATTTTGTCAGGATTGGGACATTAATTATTGGTCACTTTCCGGCTAGTTCGTTTGCAGGCCAATTGGATCTTGAAGATCCATGGATAGTAAAGGCGAAAATTATTTATTTAAGAAAGGTTTGCAAGGGAACTTACGTTGGGTACCAGAGTCTGTATAAAACAAAGAAAGACACAGAACTTGCAGTAATTCCAGTTGGATATGCTGATGGCTTTGGTATTGAGCCTAGGTTTGTCCCTCAAGGATTTATTGATCTCATTAAGATATATATAAAAAACGCTCTGGCTTTGTTTGGAATACAGCTCGGACGTGAAAGTTTGCAGGTAAATGGGAAGAGAGCTCAAATAGCCGGAAAAATAGGCATGCAACTTACTGTATTTGATGTGGGGGATACGCCTTGTAAACTAGGAGATGAAGTAGTGATTCCTATTAGAAGAACTCTTGCAAATCCGCGTATTTTAAGATACTACAAAAAAAATGGTGAATTTTATATAAAAAGAAATGTAAAAGAAGGATTTTTATCAGTAAATAAAGAATATTCCATATAAGTTGAATAAAGATAATCGTTTATAAATAATTTGATTGATATGAGGGGATGAAGTTTTAATGCTTAAAATACTTATCGTTGATGACCAGAAAGGGATAAGAAGACTTCTAATTGAAGTGTTTAAGGACTATGGTTATGATATAGAATCATGTGACAACGGAGTGAAAGCGCTAGATATAATTTCCGAGTTTGAACCTGATCTAATTATTATGGATGTAAAGATGCCGGGTATGAATGGAATTGATGTCGTCAAAAAATTAAGAGAAGATAATAACGATGTGGGTATAATTTTAATGACAGCATATGGGGATAAGCGTTATGTAGATCAGGCAGCAAAGCTTGGTGTTGATAGGTTTGTTATTAAGCCTTTTGACCTTGATGATCTAAAGAAACAGGTTGGAGAACTAGCAAAAGATAAGGATTTTTGGATTGGGAGCTAGAATATTTGAGATAAAATATAGAGTTAATATTACGTCAGATATATGCATAAGATATCTGATTTTTTTAAAACCATTTATTTCCTTGGGGATATAGCAGGAAAAGATTATAACTTGACGAAGTATACTCTAGAAAAGAGGTGGAAAAATGATTGTACTGACAAAGATGATAATAGGTATCCAGTGCTCAAAATGTGGAGATTTGCAGTATAGAACCCTTTCACTCTTTGATTTTTCCTGCGAAAAAAAAATTAGTTTTTATTGTGAATGTGAATCCTTGCTTTTAACTGTTTCGAGATTGGATAGGGGATATTTTAAAATTGAATTCCCTTGCATATATTGTGGACAAACACATCAATTGGTGGAAAAAAGAGAGAACATTTGGGGTAAAAATGTAGTAAAACTAAAATGTATGGGTATAGAATTGCCAATTGGATATATAGGTTTGAAAAAATATGTAGATAGGGCTTCCCAAGAGATGAAAAAAATGTTTGTGCAATTTGCATCTAAAATGGTAGAGGATGATGAGCTGGATGGTGAATTTGATAATTTCTTTATTGTTTATTCCTTATTGGAAAAACTGAGTAAAATGGCGGAAAAAAATTTGCTTGGTTGTAGGTGTGGAAATAAAAATTTGATTGTAGAAGTATTTGCGGATAGAATTGAACTATATTGTGAAAGATGTGAAGCAATAGCAGTTATATATATATCTCATAAAGAAGTTTTGCGTATTATTGATAATATTGGTATGATATTTTTAAAGGAGAATATGACCTGGTATGTTAACAGTTCATATAAGGGTCAAAATAAGATTAAAAATAATTAGTACGGAGGAATTGCAATGAGTTTAGTACCAATGAAAGAACTTTTACTAAAAGCCCAAAAGGGGCACTATGCTGTTGGAGCTTTCAACTGCAATAATATGGAAATTATACAGGCAATTGTAGCTGCGGCTGAAAAAGAAAATTCGCCTGTAATTATTCAGGCTAGTCAGGGGGCTATAAAATATGCTGGTATAGAATATATAGCTGGTTTAACCAAAATAGCAGCAGATGGTGCCAGTGTGCCAATAGCTCTTCATCTTGATCATGGAACGAGTTTTGAACAATGTATGCTTTGTATACGCAATGGGTTTAGTTCTGTAATGATCGATGGCTCAAAGCACCCTCTTGAGGAAAATATTGCCTTGACTAATAAGGTAATTGAAGTAGCTCGTCCTTTAGGTGTTACAGTAGAAGGAGAATTGGGAAAAATCGGTGGAACAGAAGACGATATATCCGTCTCTGATAGAGAAGCTTTTTTTACAGATCCAGGGGAAGCGGAGAGGTTTGTAAAGGAAACACAGGTTGATGCTTTGGCAGTTGCTATAGGTACTGCTCACGGTCAGTATAAAGGTGTACCAAAATTAGATTTTGAAAGATTGAAAGAAATAATTAAAATAATTTCCATACCTATTGTATTACATGGATCTTCTGGAGTCCCTGCAGATGCAATTAGGGAAGCAGTTAGAATTGGAGTTGCTAAAATAAATATTGATACAAACATTAGAGAGGCATTTACTTATGAAGTAAGAAAAGAAATTAATGCAAAACTTGATGAGATAGACCCCCGTAAAATTCTTGGACCGGCTAGAGATGCTGCCATTGAAATAATAAGAGAAAAAATAAAATTGTTTGGTAGTAACGGCAAAGCATAATGCTTAGTTATGGTGCGTATTCTAAACAGTATAACCCACAAACAATAGGAGGGTAAAAAATGGAATTTTTTCTTGATTCTGCTTCTATAGAGGAAATAACAAAAGCTTGGGGAATGGGTGTTATATCTGGGGTAACGACTAATCCAAGCCTTGTTGCCAAAACAGGTGAAGATTTTCATGGATTGATAAAGAAAATTACTGAAATAGTAGATGCACCAGTTAATGCTGAAGTGATTTCATTAGAGTATGAGGGAATGGTTGCTGAAGCTAGAGTGCTTGCGAGTATTCATTCAAATATAGTAGTAAAAATACCAATGACTGCTGATGGGTTAAAGGCTGTAAAAAAATTGAGAGAAGAAAATATTAGGACTAATGTTACTCTTGTGTTTACAGCTGTGCAGGCTCTGCTTGCGGCTAGAGCTGGAGCGTCGTATGTAAGCCCATTTCTTGGTAGGCTTGACGATATAGGAGAAGTTGGACTTGATGTCCTTTCTGATATTTGCGAAGTTTTTGATGTTCATGGAATAAAATGCAAAGTTCTTGCAGCCAGTATCAGAAATCCGATTCATGTGCTGGAAGCCGCCAAAATTGGTGCTGATGGGGTGACTATTCCGTTTAAGGTTCTTACACAGTTATTTATTCATCCTCTTACATCCCAGGGCATAGAGAAATTTCTTGCAGATTGGAACAAAAAGTAGGAAAATGGATACAGGAAAGTTAGATATCACAGTAATTAATTGCCAAATCTTCTTTAAAAGATTTAATATACTAATTTGGGGGAATTTAAGTTGGAACGTGAACTTACAATGGAATTTGCTAGGGTGACAGAGGCTGCAGCACTTGCATCTGCTCGTTTGGTTGGAAGAGGAGATAAAGACGGGGCCGATGATGCAGCTGTTGAGGCTATGAGAGCGGTTTTTGACACTATTCATATGGATGGAACAGTTGTAATTGGTGAAGGAGAAATGGATGAGGCTCCTATGCTTTATATTGGAGAAAAATTGGGAAACGGCGATAAACCTGAAGTTGACGTTGCCGTTGATCCCTTGGAAGGGACCAATCTTGTAGCTAAGGGTATGCCTGGAGCGATAGCAGTATTGGCAGTCTCTAAAAGATATGGACTTCTTCATGCTCCAGACATGTATATGGATAAGATTTGTGTTGGGCCTCAGGCCGTAGGGTGTATACATCTTGATGCAACGGTAAGAGAAAATCTGAATAATGTTGCCAAAGCTCTAAGAAAAGAAGTGCAAGATTTAGCTGTAGTAATTATGGATCGTCCACGGCATAGCGAGCTTATCAGACAGGTTAGAGAGTCAGGAGCTAGAATCCGTCTTATCACTGATGGAGATGTAGCCCCTGCAGTAGCTTGTGCTATTGAAGACAGCGGGATTGATATGATGATGGGAATTGGTGGGGCACCTGAGGGCGTATTAGCAGCAGCTGCGCTGCGTTGTATGGGAGGAGAAATGCAAGGCAGGCTCTGGCCAGAAGATGATAATGATATTAAAAGAGCTTTAGATTTGGGAATTAAAGACGTTAGGAAATTGTTAACTCTTGATGATCTTGTGAAAGCTGATGATGTATTTTTTGCTGCTACAGGGATAACCGAAGGACCGCTCCTTAAAGGAGTTAGATTTACTGCTAATGGTGCGAAAACGCATACTGTGGTAATGAGAGGTAAAACAGGAACTGTAAGATTCATCGAAGCTACTCATCGATTTGACCTAAAACCTAAATACGCTATTAAAGGGGTATGCTAGAAAATTGAGAAGTTTAGTAGCAATTTCTTGACCTTCAGGGTCTGTTTATGCTAAAATGTCTGATGATGACTGATAAAGTGGAGAAAGAAGGTGACTTTCTGTGAGAGAAAAAATTCATCCAAAATACGAGCAGACAACTATTACCTGTGTGTGTGGTAATGTTATTGAAACCGGGAGCACAAGGAAAGATATAAAAGTTGAAGTATGTTCGAAATGTCATCCCTTCTATACTGGTGGGGGACAAAGGTTCCTTGATGCCGGTGGGCGAGTTGACAAGTTTAAAAAGAAATACGGACTTGAATAGTAACAACGGCCTGCGGTCGTTGCTAACGGGTATAAGCAGAGCGCAAGCTCTGCTTTTAATACATTTGGAGGTGGATTATGGGTAGACCGGTGCAATATGGTGGGCAAGCGCTTATTGAAGGTGTAATGATGCGGGGACCGAAAGTAATTTCTATGGCTATTCGGTTGCCAAATGGCGAGATAGAGGTTACTAGTAAGCCGATTAGTGGTTGGTCACACAATGCTATTTTTAAATTGCCTATAATCAGAGGTTTTGTTGCCTTAATAGATTCATTAATTCTTGGAACTAAAGCGTTGATGTTTTCTGCTAACAGAGCTGTAGGCGAAGAAGATGGGGAAGAACTCAGTCTTAAGGAAATGATTACCACGATAGTTTTTGCTTTTGCAGCAGGAATAATTTTGTTTGTGGCAGTTCCAACTGCTTTTGCACATTTTTTACAAGTTAAAGTTACGGGTACTGTAATGCAGAATTTGCTAGAAGGGTTTATTAGGTTACTAGTCTTTTTTATGTATATCGTATCCATATCAAAGATAAAAGATATCCAAAGGGTTTTTGAGTACCACGGAGCTGAACATAAAACGATATTTACGTATGAAGCTGGTGAAGAATTAAAGGTTGAAAATGCACGTAAATACCAGAGACTTCATCCGCGTTGCGGAACTAGTTTTTTGTTTATTGTAGTAATTGTTAGCATTTTTGTTTTTGCATTTTTGGGATTAGAACCACTGTGGTGGAGAATTGTGTCAAGAATCGTTTTTATGCCTCTTGTGGCCGGGATAGCGTATGAAATCTTGAAATTTTCAGGTAGACATATTGATTCACCTGTTTTGAAATGGCTTGTGATGCCTGGAATTTGGCTTCAGAAATTTACGACAAGAGAACCTGATGATTCACAGTTAGAAGTTGCGATAGCTGCACTTAATGGTGTTCTAGAATCTGGTCAGGAATTGTCATAAAATATTTTATTGATCTTTTTGTTTTGAAATATGGTTATAATAGTTGTAATATAACTATTTACAATTATTGGTGGGAGAAATATTAAATGCTAAACAGGCTTGAAGGAATAGAAAATAAGTATAATGAACTTACTCAACTCTTAAGTGATCCTGAAATAATTGCTATTCAGTCAGAATTTCAGAAACACGCTAAGGAGCAGGCTTCATTAACAGAAATAGTGAACACCTACGGTGAGTATAAAGAAGTTGTTCGACAAATTGAGGATACTAAATCTTTGTTGGAAGAAGAACTGGATGCAGAAATGAAAGAAATGGCTGTAGCGGAGCTTGATGAGCTAAAGACAAAGATGGAAAGTATGGAAGCACAACTGAAAATTTTACTTCTGCCTAAAGATCCCAATGATGATAAAAATGTTATTGTGGAAATAAGGGGTGGAGCAGGAGGAGAAGAAGCTGCACTGTTTGCTGGGGACCTCTATAGAATGTATTCTAGATATGCAGAAAAACAAGGTTGGAAAACAGAGCTTATGAGTGCTAATTATACAGATATAGGTGGATTTAAAGAAATTATCTTTATGATTGAAGGAAATGGTGCCTACAGTAAACTTAAATACGAGAGCGGTGTCCATCGAGTCCAGCGTGTTCCGACGACAGAATCTGGGGGAAGAATTCATACCTCTACGGCGACCGTAGCGGTGTTGCCGGAAGCAGAAGAGGTAGATGTAGAAATTAACCCTAATGACTTGAGAATAGATATTTTTTGTTCAAGTGGACCGGGGGGACAATCAGTTAATACAACACAATCAGCAGTAAGAGTAACGCATTTGCCAACTGGATTAGTGGTGTCCTGTCAAGATGAAAAATCACAGCATAAAAATAAGGATAAGGCAATAAAAGTTTTAAGGGCTAGGTTGTTAGAAAAATTCGAAGGTGAGGCCATGGGAGAAATAGCTTCGCAAAGGAAAAGTCAGGTTGGGACAGGCGATAGAAGTGAAAGAATTAGAACTTATAATTTCCCTCAGGGAAGAGTATCTGATCACAGAATTGGACTGACGCTTCATAAACTGGATCAAATTTTAATGGGAGATATTGAGGAAATAATTAGTGCTCTGACTACAACAGATCAGGCTGAAAGGTTAAAAGAATCTGTAAAATAAAATGAGTAATATATTAACAATAATAGGAGTTCTGAAAAAAGAGACAGAATATCTTAATTCTTGTGGGGTTGAGGAACCAAGAATAGAGGCTGATATACTGCTTGCTTCGGTATTGAAGGTTACTAGGGATAAGTTATATCTTGAGAGGGAAAGTATTCTTAGTGTTGAGCAAATATCAAAGTTTCAAAGTTTAATTAAGCTAAGGGGGACTAGAGTGCCTCTTGCTTATATTTTAAAGACCCGTGAATTTATGGGTCTTGATTTATATGTAGATGAGAGGGTTCTTATTCCTAGACCTGAGACTGAGTTAATTGCGGAGGAAGTAATTAATGAAGAAAAAAGTAATATTAAAAGGGGTAGGCATGATTTATTGTCTGTTCTAGATTTGTGTACAGGAAGTGGTGCTGTTGCGATTGCATTGGCATATTATATGACTGAAGCTAGGGTTACTGGAACTGATATATCTTCAGGAGCTATAGAAGTTGCCAGAAAGAATGCAATCAATAATAAAGTTAAAATAGACTGGAGGTTGGGGGATCTTTTTAACCCTGTTCAGGGAAAAAAGTTTGATTGGATAATTTCTAATCCGCCCTACGTTTCAGTCGAAGAATATGAGAAATGTAGTTTTGAAGTTAAAAAAGAACCTAAATTGGCTCTTTGTGGCGGAAAAAACGGACTTGATTTTTATCAGAGAATTTCTAGTCAGGCAGAGGCTTATTTAAAGCCTAAAGGTAAAATTGTTTTAGAAATAGGTTATAATCAGGCTGTAAAAGTAAGGGAGTTATTTGAAAAGAAAGGTTATACTACTAAAGTATTAGCTGATCTTGCTGGATTAGACAGAATTGTTATAGCTATGAGAGTATAGCATTTTGAGAATAAGTATGTATAAAAACTAATAGATTATTGTTAGGTGAAAAAATGAAAACAGAAAGAATTATAATAAACCCTAATCCGATTGGTGGTTTAACTGAAGAGTATCTTATGGAGCATTTGGAGAGCGCTGCAGAATATATTAAAAATGGAGAGGTCGTAGCGTTTCCTACGGAAACAGTGTATGGGCTTGGAGCGGATGCATATAACGTAGAAGCTTGTAAAAATATTTTTAAGGTCAAAGGTCGCCCATCAGATAATCCTTTGATAGTACATATTGCTAGCAGGGAAGAGGTTAATTTGCTTACTTCATTGTGGACTGAAAAAGCGGAAATTTGTGCTAATAATTTTTGGCCCGGTCCTTTGACGTTGATTCTTCCAAAATCAGATAAGGTGCCACGAGAGGTAAGTGGGGGATTGGAAACAGTTGCAATTAGAATGCCCTCCCATCCTGTTGCAGTAGCACTAATAAAGAAAGCTGGATGTCCTATAGCTGCCCCTAGTGCTAATCTTTCGGGCAAGCCTAGTCCTACTGAGGGGGAACATGTCTGGAGAGACCTTGCTGGAAGGGTGCCCCTTATAATTGATATGGGTAAATGTGATATTGGACTTGAGTCTACTGTTTTGGATTTGACAGGAAAAATTCCCATAATACTCCGTCCAGGGGGAATAACAAAAGAGGAATTGGAGGCAGTATTGGGAAACGTTGAATTGGATAAGGCGATTGGAATAGTAAATACTGAAAACGGTGGGACAGATACGTTCATACCAAAATCACCTGGGATGAAATACAGGCATTATGCACCAGAAGGCCAAATATTTATATTTTCAAGAGGTAAACTTGAAGAAGAAATGGTTAGTCAAAATATCTACGGAGATGTTGCTAGAAGGATTGCTGTTCTCTGCACAAATGAAACTGAAAAAAAAATGAATGAAGAGTTAAAGAATAGACTGGATTATCTATATGTTCTGGGTTCTGGAGAGAGGCCCAGAGAAGTTGCAGCTAACTTGTTTGAGGCACTAAGATTATGTGACGAAAACAAAATAGATATAATTTTTGCTGAAGGTATTGACGAAAGAGGTATTGGGCTAGCGGTTATGAACAGATTGAAAAAAGCAGCTGGAAAAAATAAGGCCTGATTGATTTATTGCATTTAAGCAGAAGGGGGAACTGTTTTGAATTTGCTTTGGGTCATAGCTATTTCAATAGCACTTGGAATGGATGCTTTTTCGTTTGCACTTGCAATTGGACTTGTGGGAATACAAAATAAATTGGCCTTGCATCTTTCAATCACAGTTGCTATGTTTCATGTATTTATGCCTTTAGTTGGTTTATGGGCGGGACAAAAAACGGGTACAATGGTAGGGGAAGTTGCCGTAGGGATAGGTGCAAGTATACTACTTTGTCTTGGAATAAAAATGTTTATTGGCGCAATCAAAAGGGACAAAAAAGGTGAAAATATTCCTGATATTAGAGGTATAGGTATGTATGTATTGGCGGGAAGTGTTAGCATTGATGCTTTAAGTGTTGGATTTTCATTGGGCACTATGGATAACCAGATTATTCTGACAATACTTATAATGGGTTTTACTGCAGGAATAATGACCGTAGGTGGAATAGTATTGGGAAGAAAGATCGGTACAAAATTTGGGGGAAAAGCTGAGGCTCTTGGGGGAATTATTTTATTTATTATTGGTTTGCAAATGGGTATTGCAGTAATCTCTTAATAAATAAGAAAACAATTTTACTCTGAAGCAAAAAAGAGGTTATAATATAAAATGAGAGTGTTATTTGTATGTACTGGAAATACGTGCCGTAGTCCGATAGCTGAAGGATTGGCAAAATTATATTTTTCTAATAAAATTGATGTTTCTTCAGCCGGAATTGCAGCCTGTGATGGTGAAGTGGTAAATAAGCATGCAGTGAAGGTTATGTTTGCAAAAGGAGTAGACATAAAAAATCATAGGGCGAAGAAAATATCTAATAAAATATTGGTAGATATTGATTATATAGTTACAATGACTAAATCACAGGAAGTATTTCTTGAAGATGAGTACCCTAATTTAGAAGGAAAGATAATATGTTTGGGTGATTGGTGTGGAATGGGAAAAGATGTTTCTGATCCGTGGGGTGGTTCAGAGGAAGTGTATAGGCAGTGTGCAGTTGAGATAGAGAAAATGATCAAGATTATTGCTACAAAAATATCGGAGCAACAATAATTAAACGGGGATTGCACAATGTGATTATATATAGCTATAATTTGGAGGTAGAGGCTTATGAAAATAGCGCTGGGGTCAGATCACGGAGGTTTTGAGCTTAAAGAAATTGTGAAAGAATATATTTTAAAAAAAGGATATGAAATAATTGATTGTGGTACCAATTCTTTAGACTCTGTGGACTATCCTATATATGGATTTGCTGTCGGTAAGACTGTGAGTAATAAAGAAGCGGAAATAGGAATTATAGTATGTGGTACAGGTATAGGAATTTCAATTGCCGCAAACAAAGTTTCGGGTGTACGGGCTGCACTTTGTACAAATAGTTATATGGCAAAAATGGCAAGAGAACATAATAATGCCAATATCCTTGCTTTGGGCGCAAGAGTTTTAGGAACAGGGGTTGCATTGGAGATAGTGGATGCTTTTTTAAATAGTAATTTTGCTGGATGGCGCCATGCGAGAAGAGTTGATCTCATAAGTGAATTTGAAAAAAGTAAAAATAATTAGAGCTATAATTTAGATAGATTAAAGTTTCTAATTTTTATTAAATTCCAGTTTAGGATATTTAGTTAAATAAAAATTTATAAGGAGATGTGCGGTATGGATTATATCAAACAATATGTTGCGCCGCAGGACCCTGAGGTGGCAAGAGCCATTGAATTGGAAGAGGGTAGGCAAGAAAACAAGATCGAACTTATTGCATCAGAAAACTTTGTTAGTAGGGCAGTAATGGCTGCTCAGGGTTCTGTACTCACAAATAAATATGCTGAAGGTTATCCATCTAAAAGATACTATGGTGGCTGTGAGTATGTGGATATAGTTGAAGATTTGGCAAGGGACAGAATTAAGAAAATTTATGGAGCGGAACATGCCAATGTTCAGCCGCATTCTGGTGCTCAGGCTAATACAGCAGTTTATTTTGCTATGTTGAAGCCTGGGGATACTGTGATGGGAATGAATCTTTCCCATGGAGGGCATCTTACACATGGTAGTCCGGTAAATATTTCAGGAGCTTATTTTAATTTTATTGAATATGGTGTTGAGCCGAATACGGAAGTTTTGGACTATGATAAGTTGAGAGCTTTGGCTTTGAAAAACAAGCCCAAAATGATTGTAGGTGGAGCTAGTGCTTATCCTAGAATTATAGATTTTGCAATAATATGGGAAATTGCAGAAGAAGTTGGAGCTTTGGTAATGATTGATATGGCTCATATTGCAGGGCTTGTTGCAGCTGACCT
>JBAYAL010000004.1:0-17597 GCA_041669825.1 Eubacteriales bacterium
CAGGCAGTTGATGCTTTACTTTTGCAGAAGCATTTTCGCCCTTTTCATCAATTTCTAATTTCCAATTCAGCTCCCCATGTTTAACTAAAGGATAATATTCAAACATTTCTCCACTTTTTACAGCAAATTCTTCATTCATTTGCTGATCTTTGTATTTAACTACCCCAGCTATAGGATACGGTACAACATTTTCAATTCCTCTACCTAGGAAAACAAGATACTTGTTAGCATTTTTTATTACTCTCGTCTTTTCGTCAGAGATATCAACTTCTAATTTCAATTTTACTTTCCAAACTTTTTTTAATAAGCTTGGTTTTTCTAAAACTTCAACAATAATCTCTTCAGGATAACATTTCCATTTCAGTGCCCAATCTTGTTTTATTTTTTCTAGAGAATTGCCCTCTGTCATTACTTCCTTCATTGTTTTCACCTCGCTTAGGACTAAAGGCCTATTTAGTCCTTTCGTATAATTTATCATAAGTTGTTCTTTTTTTACCAAGTTTTAGTTATTTTGATTCACTCTTAATTTGAATCTTTGCTAAAAGTATCAATTTAAGAATGCCAATATATATATACATATCATTATAATCCCATATTATCATGTTTTTTAAAGTTTTTTAAATTAAACTAAAAATAAAACAACTCACTAAAACAATTCTCTTTACAAGAAAATGCAAGTAAATTATTTGCTAATCCACTTACATTTTAGTTTAATTTCTTTAAATTGTCTATATTATACTTCTCTAAATTTTCGAAAAATTCAATTAAATACTTTTTAAATTCTAATTAAGTTTGTTAAATATTGAAATTTATATTGGTATTAATTAATATTGGTATTATAGTAATAACTTAATCAATACCCCCTTAAATTAGCTTTATATATAACTATCAAACTGTTTAACCCTGTCATGAATCTACTACTATTCTAATCTATACTGCTATTATCATCTTAAACAACATCCTCACTGGTAACTTCCAGTAACTTATTTATCCTGGTTGTTTTGGTCAATAGCTTCATCCACTACTTGACCGTCTTTCTTATCCTCACTTATCGGTTTATTTTGTGATTCATCATCTTTATTCTCAACAAAGGCCTCATAACCGGTAGATTCAGTACTATTAGGATCAGTAGGTCCTCCTGGAACAATAGGGGTTTCTGGAACAGCAGCACTTCCCGGAACAGTAATATGATTAGCAATTTTCGAATCAAGCAAATCTAATACCTGATTATCAATTACTCTGTCAGTTGTAATTCCCATTAACAAATTCTTAGCTATTTTCTTAGCCTGTTCACGGTTTACTTCCCAGTAGCTTAGCCCATCATAATCCATAAACGAGCCAGGAAGAGTTTGAGTAACAATATTTTCACTATTAAATGACGTAGCAACTTTTGATAAAGTCAGCATCTTGATCAAACTCAAATTAGTTTCCACTGCATCCTTTACTTTTGGAACCAATAGAGGAAGTTTAGCAATAGTACCTACCTGAAGCACTGCTTTAGCTGTCGCTTTCAAAACCTTTTGTTGTCTTGCAGTTCTGGATATATCAGCCATAGAATCGTTCCTAAAACGCGCATACTGGAGTGCTTCTGAACCAGTCAGAAACTGTTCTCCTTCTTTTAAATCAATATATCCGTCTACTTCATCTCCTGTACAATACTTCATATCTTTTTCTACATAAATGTTTATTCCACCAACTGTATCAATAATACTTTTAAAGCCTTCAAAGTTAGTCAGAACATATCCATCTAAAGGGATTTCCGTTATCTCTGTAACAATATCCATAAGCTCCGGTATCCCTTTGATCATTGGTACTGCATTTATTTTAACAAAAGATGAGTCTCCAATTTCAACCCTAGTATCCCTGGGAATAGAAAGTAAAGAAATTATTTTTGTATCAGGGTCAACACTGGCTACAATTATGGAATCAGCATTAAATGATGATTGTCCAGGTCTCTTATCTGCACCTATTAGTAAAAAACTTACTCTTTTAGTTAATTCTCCACCATTATCAGAAATAGCGGATGAATCTCCAGTAGTGTGAGATTCCTTTACAAACACTAGCCCAAATACAGCTGTCCCAGTCAAAATTCCGGCTACTAATATTGCTAATATAACTAATATTTTTCTACTCAATTTATCCCACTCCATTTTTTATTACATAATTATAGTTTTTGCCAAAAAAATAAAAATTCAAATTTTCAGAACCAATAAATCATCTATCTTCATTATTTAATTTACTATTTACATATTTTTTAATTATATCAAGAATCAAACCATCCATCAATATCTTTTACTTTTTATACAAATAAATATTTTTTTTGCTAATATCTATATTATTTTTTTGAGCTTTGTTTTTTTTAAAACAATATCTTTTACATTTCAATATTAATCTTACAAATGTTTTTATTTCTGCTTTCTTTATTTTTACGATTTCGACATCCAAAATATATAAGATATTACTTAGATAAATAATATTTTACTGGAGTTGAAACGGCATGAACAAACTGAGCTTCCCTTCAAATTCCTCAGTCATACATTTTAACAAATATCAACAACAAAAAGAACCGAAAAGACAAAAAGAAATTTGTATTTTTTGTGGAAATGATATATTAATTTATAATTTTAAAAACCAACCCGTTTGTTTTAACTGTCTTATAAAAATACATAAATCATACCTTGATTGTCATTTAAATAATTTGTAACTAGCATGGGAAAAATTTAATATAATTATAATAAATAAATTAGGCTTCTAATTTTAAATAATTTTTTATTACTAACTATATAATAAAAGATTTTATAACCCTTTTAGAGTTGGAATCAGAATCAAAACAAAGATTCAGCTAACCAAAAATTTCCTAGAGCATATAATAATCAGGAATTTTTTAGCAACTGAATCTAATCATTATTAAACCTATAAAACTTATTTAACTAACAGCAGAATCTTTGTTGCTCAAGTTAAACTTTTTCTTTAAAGTTTTAACAGCTTTTTTTTCTATTATTACTATTCCATGTTCTTTTAAAAATGAATCAGAAATCATTAAGGATTCTCCAAACTCATCCATGATTGCTTCAACAATTTTTTTCTTTCGTGCTGTTCCTATTTTGGAGAGGGATAAATAATACTCATCCTCATACTCAACTAAGGATGATTGCGATTGTGGCATCTCAGGAAGACGTTTAACGGCAGACAAAAGATCTTCAAAATCCTCAAAAACATAAACCCATTCTTCCGCTTTATATTTATCAGATGTTTTAGCTGTATTCTTTTTCTCTATATTCGTTGCATGAATTATATGATTGATTTCTGAATCGACTTCATCTTCCTGTTTAATAACTGTAATCACAAATTCCTCTTCAGAAGCAACTGTTGCCTGTATCCAAAAAGGTTGGTCGAGATTAAAATCGACCTCTTCTCTAGCCTTCGTAATTAATTCCCAAAAAAACTGTTCTGTCCTTCCAGAACGCTGAAATAAGTCAGAAAGAGTTATATTCCTGTCAGACAATTCATTAAAAGAGATAAATATGCGAACAGTATTATCATTAACTTTTAGGATACGCATCACAATCACCTCTCCTTCCATTACCTAATGATAGTTTATTACAGTCCTTAAGATTATTATAGCATAACCCGTCAATAATATAATACCAATTACTTCTTTGCATTATATGTTGCCAACATCTTGTTCTGTCAATATTTTGCATTTGTATATCTGATTTCTTTCCTTAAGATAACTTATTTCCAATTCATCACCAACATGCATATTGGTGATTTCTTTTTGAAACAAATTAAATACTTTTCTTTCTTCACCACACTGCAATTGCAAAGAATAAATATTATTATTGTAATAAATAGATTCCACTTTTCCCCTGCATAATCCTGAATCAGTAATCCAATCAGGGTAAGCACTTAGGAACATATCTAGATAAATAAATATCACTCCAATGAATACGAGGCCCGTAACAACTACCATAAACCTCTTTGATTTTTGCCTTTTATCTAATAATTCTTTTACCCTAGATATATAAGTGAATGTAAGAAAAACAGTTACAAAAATCAATCCGGTAATTCCCAACCAGCTTAGAGAAATAAGATATTTATAAAAATAAATCTGTTCAAATCCCACCACATTTTCCTTTATCTACCACTAACTCCAATAAATATAGATTCTCAACTCAGCCTCATGCATTATTATTCAACAACACAATTTTAAAATTCAATATACGTTATTATGCTTTTTTTGTCAAGCAAAAACTCAGTAAACTAATCAAGGAAAATGTATATTTTTTCTTTTTTCCTTCCTAGCTTCTGAGTTCTTTTAAAAAATTATGTATCCTCACTAATTTTTTCAATTAACAAATTGTTCTATTTTGATAATTTCTTTTGTTTCCAAAATCTTTTCAGGATTAATGTACATTATAATTCTATCTGATAAATTTACTATTCCAGTTATAAATGGTGCTGTTATCAGAACTGGTGGTGGAGCAATATTTTCTATAACCCTGACTTCCTTTACTTCATCAACAGCCATCCCAACTATTTTTTTATTTATTTCTACTATAATTGCAAACTCACAATTACTTTCTGATTTAAGACCAAATCTAACGTGCAAATCTATTAATGGAAGAGCCTGACCTCTAATACTTATCAAACCTTTAATATATTCTGGCGCATTAGGAATAGGATGAATTTCAGAAATTCTTGTAATTTCCTGAACTCTTTCAATGGGAAAACCATATTCCTCTTCTCCTATTCTAAATACTACAACTTGGCTACGCAAAAACAAGCCCCCCTTTATACTTTTCCTATGTCATTTACTGCTTTTTCCAATAATGAATCATTGGTCTGAATTACTTTTTGATTTGCAGAATAAGCCCTAACAACTTCTAACATTTTAACCATTTGACCATCTATATTCACATTTGATTCTTCAATGTAGCCTTGGTAAATTCTAAGACTGTCTTTATCCATATCCTTTGGCTGCTCAGTTGATGAAAACAGTGTGGTCATTCCCTCTTTTTTTAGAGAAGAAGCAGGGATATCAACAATTCTTAATTTATCAATAACTGCATGGGTATCTGTATCTGTTATCGTTCCATCGGTGTCTATTGTAAAATTTTGGGGCAATGGGCCTATAACCCCATTTTCTCCCAACACTGGATTTCCTCCTGATGTTCTCAATCGTCTAGAAGGGTCTACTTGGAAATGACCATTACGAGTATATCTCTCTCCCGCTAGGGTTTCAACAACAAAGTAACCTCCAGAATTAATCGCAAAATCTGTTTTATTTTCCGTCTGGCGTATATTGCCTGGTTTATCGATATAGTATTTACTATCAACAACCACACCAGTCCCGAGAATACCTATATTTGTTTTTTCTGAAATACCCGTACTATTTTTCGGATCAACTCTCTGGGCCATTAAACGAGGAAAAGAAGTAATTATTTCCTGTGTTTCCCTATAACCAGGATTACGAAGATTTTCTATATTTTCATCTATTGTATCACTTTGTTTAGCAGTTACCATCATTCCTGCTGCAGCAGTATATAATCCTCGAATCAACTAATTCACCACCCCTTGCTTATCAATCACTCCTGGACAACTTGTCTTAACAGACTTAGCTGAGAAGTCAGAGCCTGTGTAAGCGCATTATATTGAAGAGTATTCTCCGCAAGCCTAGTCATTTCCAAATCAATATCCACATTATTCCCGTCATTACGATAGGAGGTATTTTTATCTTGTACTACAAACTGACTGCCTATACTGCCGGGACCACTCAAATGTTGTTGCTTCGTTTTTTTCAATTCCAGCCCACTGCTTTGTTCTATTTCATTAAGCAGTATTTCATTAAAATTAACATCTGATCTTTTAAAGTTAGGAGTATCAACATTGGCAATATTATTAGACAATACTTTATTGCGCATACTCAAGCCATCTAGGCCATTCTCCAAGAGGCTAAATACTTTTGTATCCAACCAACCAGACATTTTTTACCCCCTTAAATACATTGCCATTTTGAACATTTCATCCTGATCCTGTGTTACGTTCAAGTCGAACTGATATGCTCTCTGTGTCTCTATAAGCCTTGTCATTGCATTAACCAGGTCAGCATTAGATTTTTCTAACGTACCACCTTTTATAACCCCTAATTCTCCAGAACCGGGTATTCCTTCAGTTGGTTTTCCAGACGCATCCGTTTCTAAAAACAAATTACCACCCATTTGCTCCAATCCATCTGGATTATCAAAGCTTGAGAGTTTTATTTGCCCAATAACACTGGTCTGTCCATCGATATCACCCATTATTTTCCCATCATTCTTAACTGTAATATTAGAAGCATCTCTTGGAATATTTATTGAAGGCTGTACAAAATACCCCTCATTATTAACAAGATTATTGTTTTTGTCGGTAGTAAAAATGCCTGCTCTGGTATACGCCGTTTTTCCATCAGGTAATTTTACTTGGAAAAAGCCTTCCCCGTATATAGCCATATCCAAAGGATTACCTGTTTCTAGAATAGCACCCTGATCAAAATTAACACGATTCCCATTATAGGAATTACTATTGATGTTATCAAACTGAAAACCAGGTATTACACCGCCGTAATAAGAAGCATTAACATTTCTCTCCTGGGCATCATATGATTCTTCGAGAGCAATAAAACCTTCTTTAAAACCAGGAGTATTAACATTAGCTATATTATTAGCCACCGTGTCTATCCTAGACTGCAGCATATCAAGATATTCTGTAGATATTCTCATATCACTAATCCTCCAAAGTAGTCAATTCTTGATTAAATCCTAGATTCCTTCCTCTTTTAACAATTATCATCGAGAAATTATATTAGTTAAGACTAGCTACGTTTTAAATCAATTAATTCCTGCAAAAGGGTATCCGATACTGTAATCACCCTAGAATTTGCCTGAAAACCACGTTGAGTAACAATCATATTTGTAAATTCCTGAGAAAGATCAACATTGGACATTTCTAGAGTACCGGATACTATTGTCCCTCTGCCATCTTCCCCTGCTACTCCAATATCAGCTGCACCTGAGTTGTTACTTTCCGTGTAAAAGTTATTTCCTTCTGCATTAAGGCCTGCATCATTAGAAAAATTAGCAATAGCTATTTTAAACATAGGACGGGTAATTGAATCTGTAGAATCACTATACACCCCAGTAACTATTCCACTGGAATCAATGCTGTAATCAGTAAGTTTATAGGCAGTAGTTCCTAGCGAATCACCTATCTGAAAATGGATGCGCGTTTCATCACCAGGATCATCATTCCAATTAGGAACACTAGGAACAGTTTCATTATCATTTGCATACCCCTGTAAAAGTGCCCCTGATGATGGTTCTATCAAGTTCCCGCTTTTATCAAAACTAAAATTACCTGTACGGGTAAAAACATCATTTCCCGAAAGATTTAGCACATAAAAACCGTTCCCCTGAATCATCATATCAGTATCTTTACCTGTATACTGAGAACTTCCCTGAGACATTATTTTATCTACAGAACTAAGACTACTTCCAAGACCAATCTGAACACCATTTGTTCCACCATAAGTTGGTGTTGCAGCAGTATCAGGCGCTGAAGCCCCTCTGATATTTTGTCCAAGCATAGTCGAAAAACTAGTCCTGCTACGTTTGTAACCAGCAGTATTTACATTTGCAATATTATTTCCAATAACGTCCATACTCATCTGATGATTTTTCAAACCGGTAATAGCCGAATATAACGAGCGCATCATAATCGCATTCCTCCAATATCTTTCAAAAAATTTAAATTGTAACTTTTTTCTATTCATAAGTCACAAGACTATTTTTATTCTACACCTCAGTCGTATTATTTTCTGACAAATCTTCACTATCAGGCAAGTCTACTGCTTCTTCATCTGCTATATCTTCTATCTCAGTTATCTCTCTGACTTCTGATATATCCTCCATATTAAGCCAATTTTCCCCAACTTGAACTTTTAAAATATCATCAACACATTTAGTTGCTTTGACCTCTCCATTGACTGCTATTCCATCTCCATCAATTCCTGCTACTTCTTTTCCAATCATCGCAATACCCTGTGAAAGAAGAGACTGACTGTACATTTGTGAACAAATGTTTTTTAATTCATCAAGTGAATCAGCAACATTATTCATTTGCTCAAGTGAACTAAATTGAGCCATCTGTGCTATAAAATCAGTATCGTCCATTGGTGACATTGGATCCTGGTTTTTCAGCTGTTCAGTGAGAAGCTTTAGGAATTCATCCTGGCCAAGTTCCTTATTTACTGTTGATGTAATTGTATTATTATTCGTTGACGTATACGTTGAATCAACACTACTTATTGTTGACATATATTTTTCTCCTCCTGTTAAACACTTATATTAATTCTTCCTATCTCATCATCAGCAACAGAAGAAAATTTCATATTTAGCACTTTTTCCTCTTCTTCGATTATTTCAGGAGTACTTCGACTATACTGCATAAATTCTCTTTCTGAATGTTGCTCTCCTTTATCCCCATTTTCCATGGAAAAAGATCCAAATACCAATCCACTCTCATTCAGGTTATCTTTTAACTCGCCGATATGATTTTGCAACAAACTGCCTGTAGCGTGTTCTGAGGCATTCATAACAAGATGTAGCTGTCCCTGTTCCATCCTCATTGTTACATTTATTTTTCCCAACTCTTCTGGATGAAGTTGAATTGAAAGCTCTTTTAGTTCATTTGTACCCCTAATACTCTGTTGCTTCAAAGTATTAACCACTTGATCCCATATTTTAGCAGTATTACTCCTAAATCTGCTACTTTGACAGGAATTTCCGCTCTACTTCCAAGAAAATTATCTCCATTTATTTTACCAATTATATTGGCATTACTACTTTCAGATGTGCCTTCTTTACTACTGCCTTTTTCGTTTCCACTTTTACTAATTAGAATATTTCCATCAATAGTTTTTTCATTTAGAGAAACAATATTACTATTGCTGGTATTCTCTCCAGAGTTAACAAGTTTTTCACTTTGAATACCAGCATTACTATTGCTGGTATTCCCTCCAGAATTAATATTTTTTTCATTTTGAGAAACAACACTACTATTGCTGGTATTCCCTCCAGAATTAATGAGTTCTCCAAATTTATGAACTTCATTTTTAGCCAATTGAAAATTCCCATCTACTTTTTGATCTAAAACACTTGTTATCATTGGCTTTTCAAAAGCAATATCAGGCTTAGCTACATTAACTTTTCCTAATACACTATCTGTTTTAAACTCATTTGAATAAGGATTTTTTGGATACACCCTGTTTATTTGGGCTGCCAATGCTTTAGCTTGACTATTTATATCTATATATTTCTCCAACTCCGTCTGACTGGGAAAAGATTTCCCTTCTGCTTCTGAAAACACCATCCCTGTTTTTTCAAAAGCACCTTTGGATGTCATTTTATCATCAAAAACATTTACCTTACCCATTTCTTTTAGGATATTTTCATAAAAAGTCCCAATATTACTTTTTGTTAATATATCCTTCAAAAGCAATTCCTTCTGAGATCCTAAATTACCTAATATTCCTTTAAAATCATCAGAATAATTGTTTTCTGTTTTTGATAAGCCGTTCAACTCAAGAGTATCCGATACTTCTTGATTACCGGAATTTCCAAAGAATCCGAAATTGGCCTCCTTGCCTGTCGGAAATAAATTCTGAATAACCTGCAAATATTCTTCGCTTGAAATATCATCGCTATTCTCAATATTTTTATTAACTGGTTCGCTTGGAATACTAAACATTTCTCCAGATAACTGCCCTTTCGTTTGATCCTGAACAAACAAACTATTAAACAACAAAGCAAACAAAGAATCATCGCCTTCTTGTCCCTTTCGTTCACTACCTTCTGGTGTCAACTCACTATTGTTCATTCCCTGACCTTGTATCGATAGGACATCTCCAAATCCCACTAAATATCACCTCCAAATTACAATCTACCTTATATATCGTAAAAAACATCCCTAAACTTAAGGGATGTTTCTACATTATTTTTTTCTTTTTTCTACTTAAGTAGCCACGCAGTCTTAAAATAGCCTGGGAATGAAGCTGAGATATCCTTGATTCAGATAACTCCATTACTTTTGCTATTTCTTTTAAAGTCATTTCTTCCCTGTAATACAAAGCTACAACAAGCTTTTGTTTTTCAGTTAACCGATCTACTACTTCCTCTAAAATTTGTCTAACTTCTTCTTTTTCTATCTCTATATATCCTTTTTCTGCATCATTGTCTATTATCATATTTATAGGCGATAACCCATCCCCACTTGCAGACCCTAACATATCTTCAAAAGAAATCAAAGTCATATATTGTCCCTGAAGCAGAATCGTATTCAAATCATCTAACGTCATATTCAATTGCGCTGAAATTTCTTCCATACTAGCATTTCTACCCAGAGTGGTTTGAATATTATCAATCTTATGTTGAATTTCTTTCACTTTTTTTCTGGCTGAATGAGGCACCCAATCCATAGCTCGCAAGCCATCTATTATTCCACCTCTTATTCTAAGTCCTGCATACGTTTCAAACTTAACCCCCTTTGAAGAGTCAAATTTCTTTAAAGCATCCAGCAATCCAAATACCCCATAACTAATTAGGTCATCTTCATCTATATGGGATGGTAAAGAAATAGCAATCCTTCCAGCAATCCTTTTTACTAATGGTAGATATTTGTCAATATATTCCTCAGACCAACAGTTATTCCTTTCATAGTGTTTATTATACAAACAGCTACCACCTCCTACTATTTATCTCCCCAGCCCATTTTTTTTACAATCTCAGCCTGTGCTTTGGGATCCGTCAACCCTGTTAGTACATCTTTACTTATTTGTCCAGCAATTTTTTCACTATTATTGTTTCTGGAATTACCTTTCTTAGGTTTATCTGATAATTTATTTTTAGTTACTTCTGAGCTCATTGCATTTTTTTGAAGTTCTTCAATAGTCAACTCCCCATCTTTTCCTTCTAGATCTCCAAGCAGCACATCTATTGTAGAACTAATATCCTTATCTACTTTCAGGCTAGAAGAACATTCATTCCACAAAAACATACTTCCCTTACAAATAAAAAGAAGTATTAAAAATGCCCCAAAACCCCTTACCGAAGAAAGCAAAAAACTATAATCATTAAAAATACTTAACAAAACAACAAATATTCCTACGAAAAAAGATAATCTATTCGACCATTCTTCAATTTGTTCTTTCCTAAAAGCCATCAAATCACCTTTTCGCCATGCTTGAAAGTTCTTATATGTAAATTTCCAGTTTCAATATCGAAATTAATTGTTCTTCCGAAATTTCCTCCCACGTCGTAAGAAAGAAGTGGTATTCCTGCCTTTTTTAGTTCATTCTCAACTGCTTCAGCATTTCTTTCCCCTATTTTCAAAAGCGGAGTTTGTCCTGCAAAAGCAAACATCTGTGATCCTCCAGCCATTTTAGCCTGTAGTCTCATATTAGAAACTCCATTTTTCTTCATCTCACTAAGCATTAAGGCAATGCAAGAATCTGCATATTTCATCGGACTACCCTTCGTAATTTCCTTAGAACTCGGAAGCATTATATGAGCCATCCCAGCAATCTGTAATTTTAAATCAAATATACACACCCCAATACAAGAGCCCAAACCAGCTGTCATTAACTTATTAGGCGTCTTTCCGATCTTGTAATCAGCCATACCTACAGTAATTACAATGTTCATAATCCAAATACTCCCAACAATTTTTCTAATGAACCTTCATTTGGTATATATAAAAATTTCCCTTCCATATCCTCCATTCCTGACAATTTCGTATCAATTATCAAGACATTATCATCAACTTTGCCTTCTTCTAGTAAAACAGAATCAATCATAGCACCTATCATATCAATCGCCAACGAAGGAATGGAAGGCTGCAACTCTATCCCTGAAAATTGTGTGAGAGCAATTACAAAAGCACTAACTAAAATATTTCCAACTTCTTTTAACGCCGATTGACCCATCTCACTCGTGAATAAATCCGGGCATTCCTTCATTCCTAGGAGAGTCTTAACAATGATTTCTGCACTCCCTAATGACAAAATAAACATAGCCTTACCAGCTGCTTCTCCTTCAACTTTCAAATACAATCCAACTTTAACTGTATCCAATTCTCCCATTGCCTCTGATATTCTAGAAAGCGGTATAAGCCATACTTTAGGAACAGACATGTCTATTCTATTTTGCAACATATTCGAGAGTGAAGTTGCGGCATGACCTGACCCAATATTGCCAATTTCTTTTAGTGCTTCAAGTTTTATTGCAGATATATCCATATTATATCAATCCTTTCTTACGCATTTCTCTCTGAATATCAAAAATGTGTCTAACTAATTTGTCTCTAATTCTTTCTGGAATTTCATGAAATTCCAAAGAAATCTTGTAACAACCACTTTTTTCATCTTTTTCATACCTAATAGCCTTGGCCGGAACCTGAACTATTTCTTGTGGGAGCAATATTGTTATTAGAAGCAATGTATCCTTTTCTATTTTCTCGTCTGATTTTAACAACATACCTCCACCACTCAAGTCGATCATATATCCTGTCTTTTCTTCCCCTAAGCCTTCTTTTTCCACTATTTTATACTTTAAAGCGTGAATTGTTGAAACCCTGACAAATTTACGCCTTTGAAATTTTTTTATTATAGTAGGAAACTCTACAATAAATGTAGGAATAGGAATTGCTATCCTTTTAATAACCACAGTATTGAAAACATAGGCCGTAACACTATCACTAAAAAAGACCTCTACATATGTACCTTCTCTTAAGGGCATGAATTGTCCATTTACAATGGGAACACCCAGAGACAGAAGCCTTTTACCTACCTCTTCAATCTTCGTCCGGTAGCGTCCTTTATATTCGCCCTCTTTGACAACTATTTCTACAGATAATCCTTCAAATAATTTATCACTATATAACAAAGGCTCACCCCCTAAGTGCCCTAACTCTATTATTGATACTATTTAAAGCTATTAGTTATTTTTTAAAAGTGCTGAAATAAAACCCTTAATCCCTCCACTTTGAATCGGGGGATGAAGATAAGTTCCTGTCACACTCCCTGCTATCCACTGAATACATTTATAAGCATAGCTTTGTGGATTACTTATTCCAATAGGTTTCTGTTCCATAATTGAACGTCCAACAAGTGGATCGTCATAAATCCATCCTACCAACTTAATTGATTGTCCCAAAAATTTATTAACAGCATGTTCCAACCTTTCATAAGTTTGGTGTGCTTCAGCCTCACTTTTTACTCGATTTACCACAATATTTATACTTGGTTTATGATATTGTGTCTTTATTGCTTTTAATAATCCATAAGCATCAGTCATAGATGGAGGTTCTGGGGTCATAATAATAAAGACATCATCTGAGGCACTAATAAAATTCAAAACATTACTTCCCAAACCAGCTCCAGTATCTATAAGAAGAAAATCTGCCATCTTCTCAAGTCTTCCCATATTAACAAGGACATTTTTTAACTGGCCCCTGTCTAGATTAGCTAATTCTACTACTCCTGAAGCCCCAGGCAATACTTTTACACCCCGTTCAACTGGATATAGTATATCTTCTATTCTTTTTTCCCCTGACAGAAGATGTTTAATACTATAGCGAGGAGTAATTCCGTAGGCAACATCAACATTTGCCAACCCCAAATCACCATCAAGGACAATTACTCTATAATTATACTCAGCAAGCGCAAGAGCAAGGTTTACTATAAAAGTAGTCTTACCTACTCCGCCCTTACCACTACTAACCGAAATTACTCTCATGCCACTCTGGACAGACTCTTCCTTTTTATCTGCCAAACGACGTAAAGAACTTGCTTGGTCATCCATATAGAATACCCTCCCCTAGGATATAATACCTCAAATTATCTGGAGTTGCAGCTTCTATATCATCAGGTACATTTTGTCCATTAGTAAGGTATGCTACAGGAAGTTTAGCCCTATCAATTATTTCAAGAAGCATCCCTGTACTTATACTTTCATCAATTTTTGTAAAGATCAAATGGGTAGATAATTTTTTAAATCTTTCAAACACTAGCATCTGATCATTAATATTAGTCGTTACATTCATAACCAACATTGTTAAATCAGGCTTGGCCCTATCCAAAAATTCTTTGAGTTCTGACATGTGCAAATCATGATGGGGGCTCCGCCCAGCTGTATCAATAAAAATTAACTCCTTATCTGCATAAGAAGCAATTGCTTCTTCCAACCCTTCAGATGTCATTGCAACTTCTACTGGTACCCCAATTATCTCTCCAAAGGTTTTAAGTTGTTCCACTGCTGCTACTCTATATGTGTCAGCCGTAATCAAAGCAACTTTTTTCCTCTCCACAATACTAAATCCAGCAGCTAATTTTCCAATAGTTGTTGTTTTTCCAACACCAGTAGGTCCGATCAAAGCAACTATCAACGGCCCAGAAGACTTAACCTGAATCGTTCCAGTCTTAGAACAAATTTCTAAGACTTGCTTTTTTATATTCTCATATATAATTTTGTCATCTTTAATATTTATTTGAGATATTTCATTTTTAACACGACCAAGTAACCGATTTATATACTCCTTAGAAATACCTCTTTTATATAAGTACTCATTCCATTTTTCCAACGAAGGTAAAAAAACATTTCTTTCAACATTATTAATAATACTTCCTTTAATTTCATCCAAAATATTATGCATTTCTCTTAATTCCGTATGTGTTGATGTTATTAATTGCTCTTGAATCTTTTCACCATCTAATTCATTTTCCTTATAGCGATACGTATTATAAGCCTTCTTAATTAGATCCGAACTAACCAAAGGTTTGTCGTTTGTATTCTTCTCAAAAATTATAGGGGTTGGTTTATCTTCTATTGCAGCAGTAATTTCCACTTTATTATTAGCAAAAAAGCCCAAAAATCCCCCTTCTTTAAATTGTCTAGTTTGTAAAATTATAGCCTCGGAACCAAGTTCCCTTTTTATTTGGCTCATCGTATCAGCTACATTATCACCAACAAATCTTTTAACTCTCATTGTTTATCTTCACCATCCCTAAACCCTGAACCTCTATTCCTTGTACAAGTTCATTATACGATAAAATGATCAAATGTGGGAGTTGTCTTTCAGTCATTCTTTTCAGATTAATCCTTACTACGGGTGCACAAATAAGCACAGGATTGTATCCTTTAATCATCACCTTTTCAACCTCATTTGTAATATTTTTTAATAATTTTTGCATTATTTTAGGATCTAGGTTTACATAAGTGCCATAATCAGATTGTTTTATATTATCGAGTATAAGCTGTTCAATCTGAGGCTCCAAAGTCAGTACTGGAAGCCTTTTTTCTTCATCTAGTAAGGGCTGAATAATTTGACGAGCAAGTCCCTGTCGGACATGCTCAGTTAATCTATCTGTATCTTTAGTTAAGACCGCATAATCAGCAAGGCTCTCCAGAATAGTCAACATATTCTTAATAGAAACTCTTTCATTTAACAAATTACAAAGTATTCTTTGCACCTGTCCAAGACCCATGAGTGTAGGAATAAGCTCCTCCACTACAGCAGGAGACTGCTCTTTCGCATAATCCACAAGTCTCTTTACATCCTGTCTAGTTAATATTTCACCTGCATGAGTTTTTATAACCTCCGTCAGATGAGTAGCTAAAACAGTAGGTGCGTCGACAACTGTATATCCAGCCATTTCCGCTTTTTCTCTATATGAAGCATGTATCCATTTAGCCTCAAGCCCGAATGAGGGCTCCTTCGTTGCTATACCTGGTATGGATTCATCTTCGATTCCTCCGCTCATGGAAAGGAAATGGTCTGCTAGCAATTCCCCTGAGGCAATTTCAGCTCCTTTTATTTTAATAACGTACTGATTAGGCTGCAAATTCATATTATCCCTTACTCTAATCACTGGGACAAGAAACCCTAGCTCATTGGCAATTTGTCTCCGTATTAAAATAATTCTATCCAAAAGATCCCCACCCTGCCCTACATCTACAATAGGAATGAGCGCATACCCTATTTCTAATTCCATATGGTCAACATTTAACAGGTTCATAACATTTTCAGGTCTTTTAGTTTCTTCTATCTCAGTTTCAATCGCGGCTTCTGTTTTCTGCTTAGATGTTTCCTTTGCGCTTTTCTGAATATAAATACCTATAGCTATACAAAATATTGCCAACGTAAACATTGGGAATGGGGGCAACCCAAGAACTGCAAAAATAATCATTACCACTGAAGTAATATACAAGGCTTTGGGAACTCGAAAAAGCTGACTTACAAGATCCTGACCAAGATTAGTGTCTGAGGCAGCCCTTGTTACAACAAGACCAGTAGCTGTTGAAATAAGCAGTGCTGGAATCTGCGACACCAAGCCATCCCCTATAGTAAGCAAAGTATAGATATTCAAAGCCTCTAGTGCAGACATCCCTTTCATTACAATTCCTGTAATCAACCCCCCAATAATATTAATAAACAGGATTATTATACTTGCAATAGCATCTCCTTTTACAAACTTACTTGCACCATCCATTGACCCATAAAAGTCCGCTTCTTGCTGAATTGCCTTTCTTCTATCTCTGGCATTCGTATCTGTAATAATACCAGCATTTAAATCAGCATCTATACTCATTTGCTTCCCAGGCATAGCATCGAGTGTAAACCGAGCTGCAACTTCAGAGGTACGTTCTGCTCCTTTTGTAATAACAATAAACTGAACAATAACCAAAATAATAAAAACAATAAATCCAACTACAGGGTTGCCCCTGATAACAAATTCTCCAAACTGTTGAATAATATCACCAGCATATGCTTCCAAAAGCACCAACCTAGTAGTCGAAATGTTTAATGCTAGCCTAAAAAGAGTCATGGTAAGAAGAAGCGATGGTAATACTGAAAAATCTAAGGGATCATTAGTAAATACCGCAAGCATCAAAATCAGTACTGACCCTGTAATATTTATAGCTATGAGAATATCCACCAATCCCGGAGGAAGGGGAACAACCATCATTATTACTATCCCAACAATACCAAAAGCAACAATAACGTCCGTATTTCGCAACAATCTATTTCGTACCGAAGTGGCCATCTACTTTCCTCCTGAGCAATAAACTGATTAATAATTAACCAGCTGTCGAATTAAAACTCTTTTTCTTTAGTTTATAAACAAAAGCTATCACTTCTGCGACCGCTTTATATAAATCCGATGGCACAACCTGTCCCAAATCAACTTGAGCATACAAAGCTCTTGCCAACGGCTTATTCTCCATTATCACAATATCATTTTCCTGAGCAATCTCTTTTATCTTAAAGGCTATTTCATTCTGTCCTTTTGCAACTACAAAAGGTGCCTCAAATTTCAAAGGATCGTATTTTATACCTACTGCGTAATGAGTAGGATTAGTAATAACCACGTCTGCTTTTTTTAAATCCTCCATCATTCTACGCATGGCCATGCTTCTTTGGCGTCTTTTAATTTCCCCCTTTAATTGGGGATCTCCTTTAGTCTGCTTATATTCTTGTTTTATCTCTTCCTGCGACATTCTAAG
>JBAYAL010000005.1:0-16677 GCA_041669825.1 Eubacteriales bacterium
TAATTTTATCTATTAATCTTATAATTTTATGTACAGTTTTCTCTGAAAGTTTCCACTCCATTTTCCCAGAGACATACCAACAGATAACTAGACAAGAAACTATTAATACACTAAATACATTTAACATTTATTCACCAACTTTATTTTTAAGCTTCTCAATATTACGTTACAAATAATGATTTTATTTTTACTCTACATCATTATATGCACCTTAATTCACTTTGTTTCTCCCAATTAAATTCTAGGCGTGCTTAATCCAACAAGTATCCAAAAAATTATTCCTAAGGAACCAAAAGCCATATCCACATCAACCAAACTGTGAAAGCCTAAATAGATTGCTGCTGACATTACTGCGGAAAGATACAACTGTTCTTTTCCCTTCAGTACTTTAATATATTTTTTTATTCCTTTGATTGACCATCCCCCTAAAATTACAACCCCTGCTATTCCTTGATTTAATAAAATCGTAATGAAAGAGGAATGTGGATCATCAGTCCAATAAGGTATTTTCTGTATTAGTGGAAAAGCCGACCAAGCTCCGGCTCTGGGAAATAAATTATTATTTAAGGCCATATGTAAACCATCTTTATAATATGAAAACCTTTCTGAAAAGCTAACCCAGCTCCAATCACATAAATGAATAATCGATGCATTATATGTTTTTAATCCATAGCAAATTAATAACATAAACATAACTCCAGATGATATTAAAATAGCAAATTGTTTTCTATTATATACATTTTTTGATATACTTAGCATTACTTGACCTGCATTTTTTTTACACTTTCTAATAAACACCTGCTCTCTAATAAACATCAACACTAACATCACAATTAACAATGCTAGCGCTGCCCTTGACCCTGTAAATACAATTGTAATTATTAAAAAAGATTTTAATACTAAATCAAATATGTTTTTTTTTCCAATTAGCAAAACTGCAGAACCAAGCATAGCTCCAGCTGCATTAGGATAACAAAATACTGAACCATACCTCATTTTTTCTGAAGTACCCCCTAACATGCAAAAATCATTTAGGGACGGAATCCAACCTAGACCAGTAAATAGTACTATTATTATTATTACGCTCTTTATCATTTTTACAGATGCCTTTTCCTTATTTCCTATATTGCAACTTAATTTATAAACAAGGTAGTAAATTCCCCATCGCAAAGCTTCAAATATACCTTCGCTACTTACAACTGGCAAAAATAAGCCTGTCAAAGACAAACCTATTAAAGTCATAAATATATAATCACTTCCCTGGAGGCATTTCTTATCACTAAGGGTTTTTTTCTTCTTATTTTTTATTTTGCTAACACCATATAATATTACTATCAATCCTCCCAAGATTAGCCATTCTCTTACATAAAACATTCCATGACACAAAATACTGAGCACTAATATTACGATCAATATGTCTTCCTCACTTTGGAACTTCAATTCTATCCCCGCCTCACTTGCAAATTCAAGCAGATTTCTTTATCATATGTATAATTATTTGTACTATTTATGTCTAAAATATAGTTTTTTCTCCTGAGGAAAGGAATTTATTATGCCTAAGAATATTCTTTACTTAATTGGGGGAGGCGAAATAGGCGGAGCTGAAATTCACATTCTGGGCCTTATAAATAATTTAGATAGAAATAACTACTCACCATATCTAGGTTATCTCATCAAAAACGGCCCTCTTGCTACTGACCCCCGCCTAAGACATACTCCTTCTAAATTGTTTTCTATGCATTTTCCTGCGGACATTTCCCCTCTTCCCAGTCTTATAAAATATTGCAAAAAAAATAGCATCTCCCTTATTCATGCTCATGGAATTAGAGCCAATCTACTAGGACGCCTAACTGCACAAATTTTAAAAATCCCCTGTATTTCTACAATTCACAGCGACCCAGCCTATGACTATCCAGCCTCTTGGAAAGGACGTTTAGCACTATTTACTGAAACCCTAACTCTTCCACTTTCTTCCGGACTAATAACTGTTTCAAATAGTATTAGAAAGAATTATTCAGTAAGAATACCACTCTTAAATAGTTTAAATTTCCCAATTCAAACTATTTACAACTGTTGCCCCCCTATATGTACTGTAGATAATATTTCTCTCAGGAATAATTTTAGGATGAAATGGAATATCTCTCAGGATTCCATCGTAGTAGGAACTATTGGACGACTCCACCGTGTAAAAGGACAAATATACCTAATTAAGGCCCTTATAGCTCTTGTTTCCAAAATTCCCCATATTCATTTCGTTTTAGTGGGGGAAGGTATCCTTTACAAAGAATTGCATCAAATTCTTGATTCTTCAAATCTGCCCTATACCATGACAGGCTTTCTCTCTGATGCCAAAAGTGCACTTCCTGCTTTGGATGTATTTGTTCTCCCATCTCTCAGCGAAGGAATGGGAATTGTGCTCTTAGAGGCAATGCAGGCAGCTATTCCAATTGTTGCTTCTGACACTGGTGGTATAGCTGAACTTTTAAATAATAACATCGATTCTCTTCTTACCCCGCCGGGCGATATTCACGAACTCGAAAATGCCATTTATAAAATATCCTCAGATTCTGAACTATCCCAAAAATTAACTTCAAATGCAAAGAAACGTGTGATTAGCTTCAGTTTAGAAAGAATGCTTTCTGAAACTCAAAACTTCTATTATCAAATTTTGAACCCTAAATTAAGCTCTTAATCTAAAATTAACAGATAATAAAAACAGTACCTTCGTTTTCGAAAATGTACTGTTTTTATTATCTGCTCAAATTTAGCTATAAAATTCTTTGCATATGTCTTCTTTATTCGCTAATGTATTTACGTTCAATATTTTTCATTTGTTTGGTTTTCTGCCTTCTAATCTTTTCTTTTGCTTCAAGACTTCCATTACATAAAAAGGTAATACCTTTTGTCTTTTCAGTCTGGTTGGCTCCTTTATCAATCTATATAGCCATTCTATTCCAACAGACTGTATCCACTTAGGAGCACGCTTCACTTTACCTGCTAAAACATCTATTGTGCCACCAACCCCCATACTGACTCTTGCCAACCCACTATTTTCCGTAAGCCAATATTCCTGTGCGGGCGCCCCCAAACCGACAAATAAAATATCCGGATTAAAGTCTGCAATTTTTTTAATCACAGATACTTCTTCACTCTTTGAAAAATATCCATCATTCCAACCAAACTTCACCTTAGGGAATTCTCTTTGCTGCCTAATAGCTGCACCTTCAGCAACCCCAGGTGCAGCTCCTAACAGAAATAATTTCCATCCTTTTTCATTTCCAACTTTCATTATTTCAACCGCTAAGTCTACCCCCGTAACTCTTTCTTGGATATATGTACCGAGCTTCCTACCTGCCCAAACTATTCCAACTCCATCAGGAAGCACCAAATCAGCTTGATTTATTATTTTTCTAATCTCAGGTTCATATCCTGCTCTATACAATATTTCAGGGTTAGCTGTAATTATTCTGATTCTTTTATTCAATTCAATAGCTCTTTCAATTTCGGCAATACTTTCTTTTTTGCTTACATTATCGATTGTTACTCCAAGTATATCTAATTTTTTCAACCTTAACCTCTGTTATTTCACTTTCTTTTATTACTATTTTATAACATATTTTCCCCATTACTTGATATACAATACTAGTGATAATGTTTATCAAGTAACTACCTTATTTAAAGCTTTTTCCTAATAATTTCCCTGTGCCAAGTGCCACACAAGAAATGGGATTTTCCGCAAGAGTTACAGCTAAACCGGTTTCTCTAGATAACCTCTTATCTAGGGAGTCTACCATAGAACCTCCTCCTGTCATAACAATCCCTTTATTCATAATATCCGCTGCCAGTTCTGGAGGTGTTCTTTCAAGAACATCTTTTACTGCCGCGACTATTGCATATATTTGCTCTTCCATTGCTTTAAAACAATATCTGGAATTAACCTTAATTGTTTTAGGCAACCCTGTTAGCAAATCTCTGCCTCTAACCTCAATTTCAGCATTATCTTCTCTTCCTTCAGGAACAGCACAACCAACTTTTATTTTTATATCTTCTGCTGTTCTTTCCCCAATCATCAGATTATGTTCTCTTCTAATATGTCTCATTATTGATTCATCCAGTTTGTCTCCTCCCAAGCGAATACTCTTTTTGCATACTACACCCCCCAAACATAGTACCGCAATATCTGTTGTTCCCCCACCAATATCCACAACCATATTACCTTCAGAACCATTAATATCCAAATTAGCTCCAAGCGCTGCCGCATAAGGTTCTTCTACAACCTTTACCTGCCCTGCCCCAGCTTTGTAAGCTGCCTGTTTCACAGCCCTTTCTTCGACTTCTGTTACTCCGGATGGTATACACACCACAATTCTATTCCTGAAAAAAGGAAAGGTTCTTATCCCTGCCTTTTTCAGCAAATATTTTAACATTAGTTCAGTCGTTTGATAATCGGCTATTACCCCATCACGCATGGGTCTTACCGCAGTAATATTCCCTGGAGTTCTCCCTAACATCATTCTCGCTTCTTCGCCAACGGCAATTTTCTTACCTGTGTTTCTATCTATAGCTACAACAGAAGGTTCATGTAGAACTATACCTTTGCCCTTAACATAGACAAGAATACTGGCAGTTCCAAGATCAATGCCCATTTCCGTCCCAAACATTTATATAAACCCCTTTCCTCATTTACGCTTGTCCTTCAATTATTTAATAAAATACAATCTCCCATTGGGAGATTCTAAATAATACTTATTCTATTTGATATTATACAAGTTTTCCCTCTTTATTTCTATTGTTTTCTATCAGATGTTTACCATTTATACATATTTAAATATTTTTCTACTCTTCCTTTTTATATTTTCTTTTTGTAGCTTCTCCTCCTCTAATATGTCTTTCTGCTTTATTACTTTCAAGTATATGTTTAACCTGCATTGACATTTTTTGGTTTATAGATGGCAATCTTTCTGTGATATCCTTGTGAACCGTACTTTTGCTTACACCAAATATTTCTGCAGTCTGTCTTACTGTTGAACTTGACTCAACAATATATGTCCCAATGTCAACTGCTCTTTTTTTTATATGTTCCTGCACTTAACTTCTCCCCTTTTACCCTCCAATCATATTTCATGTATATGCTGATACAACAAAAAAAGACATCCATAAAGAGATGTCCCCGCTTGGTAATTACTGTGCGTACAAGAATTATTTAACAAATTGTATCACACTCTATAGCAATCTACTGTACATTTTACTTTTCGCTTAATACTGTGCCTGGGTAAAAATGCAAAAGAATTTGCTTATAATTCTGCCCTTTTGCAGCAAGATCATTAGCTCCATACTGTGACATTCCAACCCCGTGCCCTTTGCCATATACCTTAATAATAATTCTATCCTGTTTGAAATTCCATTCAAAATCGGTAGAAGGTAACTGTAGCCTTGTTCTAAAATCTGTTGCCTCAAATATTATTCCTCTAATAACTAATGTTTTCACTCTGCCTGCAACTGTAGTATCTAAAACAATAATATCATCTTGTTGAAAGGATTCAGGGATATTTGTAAAACCTAACTGAGTATAAAATGTACCAATATCAATTATCTTATCAAATATAAATCTATTTTTATCGCTTTCACCTGATTCAACATTGGTCAGGTAACTTGATTTTGTTCCCCAAACATCCTGTGCACTCTCGGTTTTCATCCTCCCACAACTGCTGTGATAAACGGCATCAATCAACTCCCCTTCAAAAGTAAGATTTTTTCCTTTTGTTTCACTAGTAACCTTTTCTAGTTTTTTGCGGTATTTCCAGTAATCAATAAATCCCCATTTATCAATCATATCTTTAGTACTATCCCAAGCTTGTGTATTTACAGTACTATCTACATCAAAAAGCTCCCCATTTGACGTGTTCTTTTCAATTTTCCGTAAGACATATGTTCTGGACGCTACCGCCTGTGCTTTTAATGCTTCTACCTCAAAAGATGCTGGCATTTCGGCAGCCAATACTCCTACCAAGTATTCCTCTAAGGGGATATTTTTCACTTTCCCATCAGGCAACAACATTCTTACCTGCTGAGAAGCATCCTTTTTTGTACTTAGAAAATTGCCTAAAGAAAAAGGAATTATTCCTGCCAGAAGAACTACAGAAACAATAACCCATGTAATATGTTTTATTCTGATTTTCAATATTTCCCCTCCCGTGCAGAATTAACACATTAATTCCTATGCACAAAAGAGTTTTTATATGTTTTATTCTGGTGCCGATATTCTTACTATATCTGCACCTATTGCATTTAATTTTTCTACAATTTTTTCATAGCCCCTGTCGATATGGTATATATTCCTAATTTCTGTTGTTCCATTAGCAATTAGCCCAGCTAGTATCAATGACGCACCGGCTCTCAAGTCGCTGGCGGCAACCGTAGCAGCATTCAAGTTTTCTTCTCCCTTGATAATAGCACTACGTCCTTCTATTTTTATATTAGCACCCATTCGTTTTAACTCTTCAACATGCATAAATCTATTCTCAAAAATATTTTCTGTAACCATAGCGGTTCCTTTTGCTTTAGACAAAAGTGCAACAAATGGGGCCTGAAGATCTGTCGGAAAACCAGGGTGAACTTGAGTTTTAACATCTACAGCATTATAATTTCCTTTTCCAATTACTCTTATAGCATCATCTTCCGCCCTGTAAACGATCCCTGCTTCATTAAGCTTTGCCAACAAAGGTTGAAGATGAGCATGTATAACATTCCTTACAAGGACTTCTCCACCACAAGCCGCAGCAATCAATATATACGTACCTGCCTCTATTCGATCAGGAATTATCGTATGTGTTGTCCCATGAAATTCTTTTACCCCTTCAATATTTATAACATTCGTACCTGCTCCCCTTATCTTGCCACCTATCTCATTAATAAAATTAGCTAACTCAACAATTTCTGGTTCCTGAGCAGAATTTTCAATTATTGTAGTACCCACAGCCGCGCTTGCAGCCATCATTATATTTTCCGTAGCACCTACACTTGGAAAATCTAAATATATTTTCGTACCTTTTAACTGCTGTGCTGAAACATCGAGGAATCCGTGATCCATTCTTATCTCAGCCCCTAGGGCTTCCAATCCTTTCAAATGCCAGTTAATTGGTCTTGAACCAATGGCACAACCCCCTGGATGAGAAATTCTAACCCTGCCTTTACGTGCTAGCATTGGACCCATAATTACTATTGAAGCCCTCATCTTAGATATCAAATCATAAGGGGTTTCTATACTCTCTATTTCTTTTACAGAAATAGTTAGCTTATTTCCTTTTTTTATTATTTTTCCTCCTAATGACTCTAAAACATCGCTCATTACTGATACATCCAAAAGATTAGGAACATCTTCCAGAACCACTTTGTCAGAAGTCAATAAAGTTGCTGCCATCACAGGAAGCACCGCATTTTTTGCTCCACTCACATCAATTGTACCTTCCAACTCTCTACCGCCAGTTACTCTAAATCTGCTCAATTCTTTTTCATCTCCTCAAGTATTGCTATTTCTTCTAAAATTAAATTTTATGTTTATATTTTTTTCATATCCTTGTAACTATCTCACGTAATTCCAAACCTCTATAAATTCTCTATTATTTTGTTTATTTCCTGCTTGATTGTCTGTAATTTAGGGCTAAAATTCTTCCATTAAAACTGGAATTGCAATTTTCGTTTTCTTTGCAGATTCAGTATTAATACTTCCCAGTATTTCAATATTTTCCTTATCATTACTGGTTCGTATCCAATCAGGATAAAGTGGAGTATAACCTGTTAGTGATTTTACATTTTCAGTAATTACCTTACTTTTAAGGTCTGCATTTATGATTTTTAAATAACGCTCTTGATCAATGCAATCAGGAATACTTTCTTCAAAATACAAATTTACATCTACGCCCTTAATATTTTCCCTAATTTTATTTAGTTCCTTAATAACTATTTTTTCTTCATTTTTATTAATAGTCATTTTATAAACATATTTTTTTGCATTTTCCCCAAATTCATTCCTAAGATTTTCAGAATCCCAGTCAAGTCCGGTATTATTTAGCACATCATAAATTGAAACATTATCTGTGTCTGACCATAGTATATACTTAATCTCCGCTATTTGGCAATTAGTCAATCCTGAATTTAAAAGTAGTGTTATCTGCTCAGACTGTTTATTATTATAAAATTCATTTTGTTTAAGGACACCAGCTGAGGTCATATAACCATACACTTTCAAAGGTATATTTATTATCATACCTACAATCACTACAGTTGCAAGCATTTTAAACATTATTTTTTTAACATTATTAGCATTTTTCACCATAATTCTCCTCTCTTCTTTATCCCTAATAGTTTTACCAAACATTGCCTACACAAAACATACCTTTTTTATATTTCTTATTCTTTTATAATTATGTATTCCTTACTTCCAAAGCTATATACATATTTCTACAATTAAGATTTGCAAAAATCTACTTCCTATATCTATATCTTGTTTTAACTTCCGATAACTGGTAATATATACTTATCAAACAAATATTTATTTGTAGGTGAAAATATGTGTAAAGAGACACAACCCAATCATAATCATCCTCATAAAAAAAGTGTCATCAACAGACTAGCTCGTACAATTGGGCATCTTGAAGGTATTAAAAGAATGGTTGAAGAGGATGTTGACTGTAGCGATATTTTAATTCAGATTTCCGCTGTTCGATCTGCTCTAAACAACACAGGGAAAATAATTTTAGACGATCATATTCACCACTGCCTTATTCACGCTTATGAAGAAAATGATACAGAAGTAATTAATAAATTAAATGATGCAATAGGAAAATTTTTAAAATAACTATTTTTATTCATTACAGGTCTTTAAATAAACTTTAATACTACGCAAATTAAAAACTATTAACATAATATCTAAGTTCCATTAGATATTATGTTAATAGTTTTTTTTAAATATAAAACACACAACATTTTAATAAATATTGTGTGTTTTATATAATATCATTAATTTATCGACTGGCCTTGAGCCTTGTAACCGCTCTCCGCAAAGCAAGCTCTGCACGCTTTAAATCTATTTCTGCTGACTTTTCTTTCAAACGCTTTTCAGCTCTGTCTTTGGCACTCTCAGCCCTAGTAACGTCGATACTTTCTGCACATTCCGCGGATTCAGCAAGAACACTTACCTTATTATCGGCAACCTCCATAAATCCTCCGCAAATAGCAATCATTTTTTCTGTATTGTTTACTTTGTATCTAATTACACCAATATTAAGTCCTGCAATTAGCGGTGCATGATTGGGCAATACACCCAACTCACCTTCTTCACCTGGTACTACAACAAACTCAACTTCCTGATCAAACACTAAACCATCAGGGGAAACAACCTTGAAATTAAAAGTACTTGCCATGGCTTACGCCCCCATCTTCTTAGCCTTTTCAACAGCGTCCTCTATGGATCCTACATACTGGAACGCATCCTCGGGCAAATCGTCATGTTTACCTTCGACAATTTCCTTAAAGCTTCTGACTGTATCTTTAATCGGGACGTATTTACCTTTCATCCCTGTAAAGGTTTCAGCTACTGTAAACGGCTGAGACAAGAATTTTTGAATTCTGCGGGCCCTATGAACAAGCACTTTATCTTCTTCTGAAAGCTCATCCATACCGAGAATTGCAATAATATCAAGCAATTCTTTATAACGCTGGAGTATCTGCTGTACTTCACGAGCAACTTCATAGTGTTCTTGACCAACAATATCTGCAGTAAGAATCTGGGATGTTGAGTCGAGCGGATCAACAGCTGGGTAAATACCCATTTCTGCTATTGAACGCGAAAGAACAGTTTTAGCATCAAGATGCGCAAATGCTGTTGCTGGAGCTGGATCTGTAAGATCATCAGCAGGCACATATATTGCCTGTACAGAAGTAATAGACCCCTTATTCGTAGATGTAATACGCTCCTGTAACTGTCCCATTTCTGTAGCAAGTGTTGGTTGATATCCAACAGCTGAAGGCATACGCCCTAACAACGCTGAAACTTCTGACCCAGCCTGAGTAAAACGGAAAATATTGTCGATAAAGAGCAATACATTCTGTCCCTCAACATCACGGAAATATTCTGCCAAAGTTAGTCCAGTTAGTCCAACACGTTGGCGAGCTCCAGGTGGTTCGTTCATTTGTCCGAAAACCATCGCCATCTTATTGATAACGCCTGATTCTTTCATTTCATTCCAAAGATCGTTTCCTTCACGGGTACGTTCTCCAACACCTGAAAAAACTGAAATTCCACCATGCTGAGTAGCAATATTATTGATTAATTCCTGAATCAATACCGTCTTGCCTACACCGGCACCACCGAACAATCCAATTTTTCCACCTTTAGCGTATGGAGCCAAAAGGTCAACAACCTTGATACCTGTCTCTAACATCGTATCTGTTGTTTCTTGATCAACAAAAATCGGCGCAGGTCGGTGTATTGGATATGATAGCTCTGTTTCTATTTCCGGCAACATATCGATCGGTTTTCCCAAAACATTGAACATTCTTCCAAGTGTTTCCGGACCAACAGAGACCGTAATTGGCGCACCAGTATTTATTACTTCCATACCTCTCTGCAAACCATCTGTTGACGCCATAGCTACACAACGAACGGTATTATTTCCAAGATGCTGTGCAACTTCGAGCGTCAGAATCATATTTTTTTCAACATTATTAATAGTAATCGCATTATAGATCTCCGGCATCGCATCGGATTCAAACTCCACATCAACTACCGGGCCCATAACCTGAACAACTTTACCTACTTTTGACACAAACCAGCAACCTCCTTTGACAAGCTATTATCAAGCAACTATCCAAGAGCCGCAGCTCCCCCAACAATTTCAGAAATTTCCGTGGTAATCGCTGCTTGGCGGGCCCTGTTCATAGCCAGGGTCAATTTATCTATCATTTCACTGGCATTTTCAGTAGCTGAATCCATTGCTGTCATCTTTGCTCCAAACTCACTAGCCTTACTTTCAATCAAAGCGCTATAAAGCAGAGTTTCAATATATCTAGGTAACAGCCTGTTTATCATCTCGGCTGGAGATGGTTCGAATATATATTGTCCCCCAACCTCGCCTTCAACTGATTCTATAGGTAGTAATTTTGTAACTGTAGGCACTTGATTAAGCACCGATACAAATTTGGAGTAGACAATAGATACTTCATCAACTTCTCCTGCTTCATACATCTTTATTACTTCTTTAGCTATCTGTTTTGCCTGATTGTAATCCGGTTTATCTCCAAGACCGGTAAATTTTTGAATTACTTCAGCCCTACCTCGACCAAAATATTCGTCTCCTTTACGGCCAATCACCACTAGCCCGATTTTCGCCTCTCCTGGTTCCTCAAGAATCACTCTGGTAGTTCTAATCAAGTTAGCATTAAAACCGCCACAGAGACCACGATCAGAAGTAAATAGAATATATGCAACCTTCTTGACCGGTCGCTTTTCTAGCAGCGGATGACACACATCAGTCTGTGCCTGAACTAGTCTGGCCAGAGCATCCTGCATTTGTTTGGCATACGGGCGGGAAGCGATTACCTTTTCCTGAGACTTGCGCAATTTTGATGCAGCAACCATCTTCATAGCTTTCGTAATCTGCTGCATGTTCGTTACACTACGGATTCGTCTGCGTATATCGCGTACTCCTGCCACTTCATTCACCTACTCTTTCTTTAAGAGGCCAGAAAGCCCTGTTTAAATTCATCAATTGATTTTCCCAACTGTTCTGTCAAATTATCTGAAAGAGCTTTTTTACTGCGTAATTCCTTCATGAAATCTGCTTTAACTGTACGCATGAAGCGGAGAAGTTCCTGTTCGAATTTGGCAACTTTGCCTAGTGGAACATCATCAACATAACCCCTAGTAGCCGCAAAAATTACAACTACCTGTTCTATTACATCCATGGGATCATATTGACCCTGTTTTAAGATTTCCATTGTTTTCTGACCACGAGTAAGTCTTGCTAACGTTGCTTTATCCAGATCTGAACCAAACTGAGAAAATGCAGCAAGTTCACGATAAGCTGCAAGATCAAGTCGAAGTTGTCCTGCAACCTGTTTCATTGCCTTAACCTGCGCAGCCCCACCAACCCTAGATACTGAAATACCTACGTTTATCGCGGGTCTGAATCCTGAATAAAACAAATCTGATTCTAAGAATATCTGACCATCGGTAATAGAAATTACATTTGTAGGAATATACGCTGATACATCACCGGCCTGAGTTTCAATAATTGGCAACGCAGTGAGTGAACCACCGCCTTTTGCATCAGAAAGCTTAGCTGCACGCTCCAACAAACGTGAATGCAAATAGAAAACGTCTCCAGGGAATGCTTCACGTCCAGGAGGACGCTTCAAAAGGAGTGAAAGTTCACGATAAGCCACAGCCTGTTTCGATAAATCATCATAAACTATCAAAACGTGTTGCCCTTTATCTCTGAAGTATTCTGCCATAGCACAACCTGAATAAGGTGCAATATAAAGCATAGGTGATGGTTCAGATGCAGTAGCACAAACTACCAGAGAATAATCCATCGCACCATGCTCTTCAAGTTTTTTTACAACTCCTGCAACGGTAGACTGTTTCTGACCGATTGCAACATAAATACAAACAACATCCTGACCCTTTTGATTAATAATTGTATCAATCGCCAGAGCTGTCTTCCCTGTCTGACGGTCACCAATGATAAGTTCACGTTGCCCACGACCGATTGGAGTCATAGCGTCAATGGACTTCAACCCAGTCTGCATTGGTTCATGAACTGATTTTCTATCTACAACTCCTGGAGCCACAGCTTCGACTGGACGATACTCATCTGCTTTGATATCACCTTTTCCGTCAATCGGTTGACCAAGAACGTTTACTACACGACCAACCATGGCATCACCTACTGGTACCTCCATAATTCTGCCTGTACGTTTAACCTGGTCTCCCTCTTTGATATGAGCAAAAGGCCCCATAATAATACAACCAATGTTGTCTTCTTCCAGATTCATCGCCATACCATATGTTTCACCTGGGAACTCCAAAAGTTCCCCTGCAAGACATTTTTCCAAACCATAAATACGTGCAATGCCGTCTCCAACTTGAATAACTGTACCAACATCTACAGCTTCAATGGTGGATTCGTAGCGTTCTATTTGTTTTTTAATAATTGAACTAATTTCTTCTGGACGCAAGTTCATGCTCTTAGCTCACCCCTACTTCCTGCTGAGGTTTATATGATGTATTTTTTAATTCTTTACGCATTTTTTGTAATGCATAATAAATCGTGCCGTCCATCACTCGGTCTCCAATCTGAAGTTTGGCTCCACCAATCATACTCTGATCAACTTCTGTAACTAAGCGAATTTTTTTACCTGTAGTCTTTTCCAAAACGTTTTTCAGACTATTTTCCTGAACCGTAGACAATAACAAAGCACTAGTTACCTTTGCTTCAAGTATCTGACGCACATCATCTGCTAGTTTTGAAAATTCATGTTGGATATAAACTACTAAATTTTGCCTTCTGCGGTCTACCAACAGATACACAAAATGTTTTGTAACATCGCTCATTTCATCACTGAAAATTTTCTCGAGAATATTTTTCTTGGCAGAAAGTCCAATATTCGGATGGTTAAGAATATATTTCAATTCACTATTTTGATCAATTAGCTGTGCAATTTCCTTGAACTCTTTATCTATACGATCGAGGACAGACATCTCCACAGCTAGCTCAAACAGTGCCTGTGCATAACGCCGTGCCAATGTTCCATTTAACATGGCCTATCCCCTACTTCCTGGATAAATTGATCAATCAGAGCCTCCTGACCTTTAAAGTCAAGTTTCTGTTGAATAATCTTTTCAGCTATAGCAATTGACATTTCAGCTACTTCAGCTTTAACTTCTATAATAGCTTTATCTCGTTCTCTCTCAATATCAGATAACGCAGATTTTTTAGTTTTTTCTGCTTCTTGACGAGCCTGAGCTAGAATTTCCACTGAACGTTCTTCACTCAGTTTTATAGCCTTGTCAATTAGCACCTGAGCTTCCTGGCGTGCCTGACGCATTTCTTCTTGATATTCTTTTCTAATTTTTTCTGCTTCTTTTCTTTCCTGTTCTGCATTAGCTAGATTATCTTCAATAAATTGACGACGTTTTTCCATCATATTTATCAAAGGACCCCAAGCATATTTCTTTAAAATCCAGACCAGTACTAAGAAGGAGATGAGTTGAGCAGGCAAAGTATAATCAATTGCAATTGGATTGCCTGCACCTATTGTATATGCCATACTAATTCCCATTAGATTCAAGTGCTCTTCCCTCCTCTCTAATAACTAGAGTTTTTCAGGATTCTTGGTCAAAGGGGGAACTAGATCCCCCAGACTTATTTAGACATTTTTCTAACTTATGATTTAGTAAATACCATTAGAAGAGCAATAACCCAAGTCAGAAGAGGAATAGCCTCGATTAAGCCTACACCAATAAACATCATACCTTGAAGTGAACCTTTTGCCTCTGGTTGTCTAGAAACACCTTCAATAGCTTTGGAAATTACATTACCATTACCAAGCGATGCACCAAAAGCAGCTGCACCAGCAGCAATACCGGCACCTATCATAGCAGCAGCAGCCATATCCATAAGATTTGTCCTCCTTCCAAAATAGAAAAAATTTGAATTAAATTATTATTAGTAGTATTTTACACTAAGAGATCACATAAATTAGGTTTTTCCACAACCTGAAATATTGAATTGACTAATATGTTATTTTTATTTTTCTAAACAACTAATGATCTTCCGCCACTGACTGAGCAACATAAGCTATCGTCAATACAGTAAAAACAAATGACTGGATTGCTCCAATAAATACACTGAATCCAAGCCATACCGGCATCGGAATTACTCCTCCGAATACCGCTAAACCAGGTAACATTAAAATTACTGCAATCAAAACTTCACCCGCATAAATATTACCAAACAAACGAAAAGCAAGCGTCATTGGTTTAGCAACTAAATCAATAAGGTGAATTGGCAGGAAAAGAGGAACCGGTTCAATAAAATGGTGAAAGTATCTAACCCCTTTATACTTAATTCCCATGAAGATAACTAGTATTATAGTCAGTATCGCCAAAGCTAAAGTTGTATTGACATCTGCTGTTGGAGATTGAAGTACTGCCTCATGAAAAATTTCGTTAAGCTTGGCAAACTCAACATGATGAAATAGCGGGGCAAAAATGTTAGGAATAAGACCAATCATATTGGAAAAGAAAACAAACATTATTAATGTTACCAGATACCCCAACAGAGGAGCTCCTTTTTTATAATCCATATTATCTGAAATAAGTCCTTTTATAAAATCAATGACCCATTCCAAGAGATTTTGAAGCTTTCCCGGTTTACCACTGGTAAGATTACGGACCCCTGAAAAAACAACAACTAGCAGTAATGCTATCACCACCCAAGTCATTACTAGTGTCTTCGCATGTACTGTACCGTTGCCAACCTGCCATACAATAATATCATGCATCCATTGCTCACCCCCTTCCATTTTTAAGCTGTTGTCTTGTTGCCAATGCAAGTGATATTATTACTCCCACTGCAATTCCCAATGCAAGAAACAATAACCATTCGTTTTTGTACTTACCTATTACAACAACTACCATGGTAATCATCCCTAATCTCGAGAATAAACTTTTCTTATATCTAACGAGAGCCGCTTGCACATTTGGATCATCCTGTGCTTTACGAGCATCTCTGAAAAGCCATTGATTATTTAATATTGCTACTAAAAATCCAATAAGCAAACCAAACAAATTGTAATTTTTAGTAAAAAAAATTCCTAAACAAATTCCAACTGTTGTAAAACCCGAAATAATCTTTGCTGTCTTAGCCGTCATCATCCATCTTCCCAAGTTTATTTAGAGTTACAATCATATAACTTATCCCCAAAAAAACTCCAATAATTATTAATCCTATTTTAAAAATAGGATCTGTTCCCCAACGATCATCCAAATACTTCCCAAGAAAAAAGCCACCGCCTGCTAGTCCAGCCAAAGTCGTTGCTATGGATGAACCTAGAGCTGCATACCTTAGCCAAGTATTCTTTTTTCCCTTATCGGTCATAAAATTTATCACCAATACTTTCATATGTTCGCCACAAAATACTAAAATCCTCCATAACTTTATAAGTAATTTTTTCAATTTTTGATAATTCTCATTCTAATTATAATTTTCTATCATTTCCAACTATTAATCAAGCTTTTTCGCCAAAATTAAATTAATTATTTAAAATTACTGTTTCAATTCTTCGAAATAGCTAACTTATTTACGACAATATCCACTATTTTCTCAGCAGCATGGCCTTCACCATACGGATTTGTTGCATGAGACATCCTATTGTACTCTTTCCCATTTATGAGAAGTTCCCTCAAATTATCTACAATTGCCTGATATTCAGTTCCAACCAATTTAACTGTTCCAGCTTCAACTGCTTCCGGACGTTCAGTGGTATCCCTGACTACCAAAACAGGTTTTCCTAGAGAAGGTGCCTCTTCTTGAATTCCGCCTGAATCCGTAAGTAAAAGATATGCTCTGTTAATCAAATTCACAAACGGTTCATAGCCTAATGGTTCTATCA
>JBAYAL010000006.1:0-15776 GCA_041669825.1 Eubacteriales bacterium
AAAAGTTGAAAATCACTATTTAATTTCCTTCAATATCTTATCCAATTCCCCATCTTTAAGCTTGTAGCAATGTTTCTCTTCAGGAAATTGACCCTTTTCGACATCATGCCTATATTCACTAAGTGCTTTAACAATAGTCGAATTCAAATCAGCATATTTCTTTACAAACTTAGGAGTAAAGGCATCAAAAAATCCCAAAGCATCATGAACAATCAATAGTTGTCCATGAACATCCGGACCTGCCCCTATACCAATAACAGGAACACTTACTCTTTCAGCAATTATTTTCCCAACTTCCGGAGGAACTGCTTCCAAAAGAAGAAGACTTATTCCCGCTTCTTCCAATATTTTAGCATCTTCAATTATTTTAAGCGCACTTAGACTGTCTCTTCCCTGTGATTTAAAACCCCCAAGTTGTGCGATTGATTGAGGTGTAAGTCCTAAATGACCCATTACCGGTATTGTAGCGTTGACCATTGCTTTTACAGTTTCAGCTATATTTGCTCCACCTTCCAGCTTCACCGCATCACAACCAGCTTCTGCCATATATCTACCTGCATTTCGTATTGCTTCTTCTTTTGATATTTGATAAGACATGTATGGCATATCTCCAACCAAAAATGCTGTAGGCGCCCCCTTACGCACAGCTTTAGCATGAACAATCATAGTTTCCATATCTACACCCAATGTTGAATCGAAACCCAGAACTGTCATTGCCAGCGAATCTCCACAGAGAATAATATCTATCTCTGCCCTTTCTTCTAACTGACCCATAGGGAAATCATAACCAGTTAGCATTGAAATTTTCTGCCCTGCCTCAACTTTATTTCTCAGCGTTTGAATAGTAACTTTTGATCTCATTTCTTTACTCCCTCCAGAATTATAGATCTTCATCTATCTATCTATGAAAAAATTCTAAATACTACATTATTACTTATATAATATATAGTATTTATCTCCTAATGTCTACCCCCTGCTTACATTTCTCCACAGCACGCAAACATTTTCGATTTTTTATCAATTGATTTTTATTCTATAAAATTTTTCTTAAATTCCAAGTGCAATTCTTGTTTTATAATACATTATAAATCTTTCTTCTTTTTCCTCTAATTGTGATGTATTATAATATTATCATATAGGCTAAATGTACTATTCATTATTAGAATTTACAATTTACAATTTATATTTCCAATTTCTAAATATCACGAGGTGATGCTATGGATTACTTCATTGGATTATTTTCGCTTTTGTTAATATGTTTGGGATTGATTTTCATTATAACAAGATCAAAGACTGTAGTTAGAGCTTTACACCATGGGGACAAGACATATTTAGAATTGTTTTTATGTATTTTGTTTTTTCTTATTCCTACAATAGTAACTTCTGAATTAGGTATAAATATTGGAGGAATTATTGCTAATATTCGAACAGCATTCATTTTTTCCGCTGCAGTTGTAGGCGGACCTATCTGTGGACTTATTGTCGGCAGTCTTGGTGCAGTTCACAGATATTCAATGGGAGGAATATCTGCTTTTCCCTGTTCTTTAGCTACTTTTTGTGGGAGTGTTTTTGCCTCAGGCATAGCCTGGAAAACTAAGATTAAACCCTCCAATCTAAATTACAGGAAAATTATTTTATGGATTTTTTTAGTCTTTATTTGGGAAAACATCCATCTTTGTTTTTTTATTCCATTTTTTAGTAATAATCCTTATAAGGTAACACTAATAAACATTTTATCCTCTTTTTATGTACCTCAAGTTCTAGTTAATACCTTTACTTTCCTCATTATTTGTATACTAATTTTTGATTTTATAACAAATGACCCTGGAATTATGGCTGAAAAGAACAGAAACTTAGAAAAGCATATTGAAGAAATGTCGAACAATTTTAACAAAAATATTGAACAAAAGACCCAGGAACTCAAGTTTCAAAACAACGAATTGTACCTAGCTTCTGTTACTGATACTATATCAGGTTTATATAACCATAATTACTTTAAAAAAATTATCTTAGAAGAAAATTCAAATATTGAAGAAGGGAAATACTACACCTATTCAATAATATGCATTGATATAGATAACTTTAAGTATATCAATGACACTTATGGACATACTGCCGGAGATCATATCTTGAAAGAATTTGCTCTTTTAATTGCAAGTATTTTTAACGGCTATGGTTTAGTATTCCGAACAGGGGGAGACGAATTCACTATTTTACTAGGGGATATTTGTTCTCAAAAAGCACATTCTTTATCACAAAAAATACTATCCTCGCTTAATACTAAAAACTTCCTATTACATACCCCACCAGCACTGGCGCTATCATCAAATAAATCTACTATTTCCGAACAATCAATATCTATATCCTGTTCTATTGGCATTCATACATTTTTACCAAATGACAAAACAAAAGATCTTAACACTCTTTTTTACCTAGCTGACCAAGCTCTGCTAGCTTCGAAAGCACATGGCAAACATTGTATAACCTACTCTAACTAACGAAGATATTTACCAAGATATTGTCCAGTATAGGAATATGAGCATTCTGCTACTTCCTCAGGTGTTCCTGATATCAGCACTGTTCCACCCTTATTGCCACCTTCTGGGCCAAGATCGATAATATAGTCTGAAGTTTTTATCACATCCAAATTGTGCTCTATCACTAAAACTGTATCTCCTGAATCGACAAGACGATGCAAAACTTTAAGTAGCTTATCCACATCTGCAGTATGAAGTCCTGTTGTTGGTTCATCAAGAATATACAGTGTTTTTCCTGTACTCCTTTTGCTTAGCTCGGACGCCAATTTTATACGTTGAGCCTCCCCTCCTGAAAGTGTCGTTGCAGATTGTCCAAGTCTAATATAACCAAGACCTACATCTTGCAAAGTTTGCAATTTTCTAGCAACTTTGGGAATCGCACTAAAAAAATCCAGTGCTTCTTCTACTGTCATATCGAGTATTTCAGCAATGTTTTTCCCCTTAAAGGTAACTTCAAGGGTTTCTCTGTTGTACCTTTTTCCATGACAGATTTCACAGGGGACATACACATCAGGTAAAAAATGCATCTCTATTTTAATAATTCCGTCCCCTTTGCAAGCTTCACACCTACCACCTTTGACATTAAAACTGAACCTTCCCTGTTTATATCCCCTTAATTTTGATTCCAAAACCTCTGAAAAAATTGCCCTAATAAAATCAAATACTCCTGTATATGTGGCCGGATTGGAGCGTGGCGTCCTTCCTATCGGTGATTGATCAATATTAATCACTTTATCTATATTCTCCAACCCTTTGAGGGCTTCATATTTTCCAGGTCTTACTCTACTGTCAGTTCTCAAATGTTGAACTAATCCTTTAAATAAAATTTCATTAACAAGAGTACTTTTCCCTGAACCTGATACTCCAGTAACACAGGTAAATACACCCATTGGAATTCGTACATTAATATTTTGCAAATTATTTTCACAAGCTCCTATTATTTCCAACCATTTTCCGTTTGGTTCTCTACGATTTTCAGGAACCTCTATTTTTTTCCTGCCGCTTAAATATTGTCCGGTAACCGATTCAGGTACTTTAAGTATTTCTTCCATAGTTCCTTGGGCAACTAACTTTCCACCATGGGCACCAGCTCCAGGACCAATATCAATTATATGGTCTGCAGATAGCATCGTCTCCTCATCATGCTCAACAATCAGTAAGGTATTACCTAAATCCCTAAGTTTTTTTAATGTAGTCAAAAGCCTGTTATTATCTCTCTGGTGAAGTCCAATACTCGGTTCATCCAAAACATATAACACTCCAGTAAGACTTGAGCCGATCTGCGTCGCTAGTCTAATCCTTTGAGCCTCTCCTCCTGACAATGTCCCTGCTGCCCTGTTCAATGTTAAATAATCTAATCCCACATTAACCAAAAATCCCAATCTTTCCACTATTTCCTTTAAAACCTGTTTGGCTATAATATGCTCTTTTTCGGTCATCCTTAAGTTTAAAAAAAACTTTAAAGATTCAGTAACAGGTAAACGAGTCAGATAATCTATTGAATAATCTCCTACTGTTACAGCTAGTGCTTCAGGTTTTAGACGTTTTCCTTTACAAATCGGACATGCTTTTTTCACCATATAATTCTCTATCTCATTTCTTACATAATCAGAATTAGACTCTCTGTACCTTCTCTGAAAATAAGGAATAAGGCCTTCAAAGGGCGCACTCCAAGTCTTCTGTTCATCAAAAATACTTAAATAGGTAAATTTAATTTTACGGTCTGAACCATATATTAAAGCATTCCACTGTTCGTTTGTCAGATCATTTACTGGAGCATCCATATCAATATCAAATTCAGAGGCCAATCCTTCTAATAGACGTGGATAATACGTTGAACTCGACCTCGACCAAGGGGCAATGGCACCTTCCCTTAAAGATTTAGTTTTATCTGGAATAATTAATTCTATATCAGGCTCTAAATTGGCACCAAGCCCTGTACATGAAGGACAAGCACCGAAAGGGCTATTAAACGAAAACAATCTTGGCGATAGTTCTTCAATTGCTATTCCACAATCAGGGCAAGCAAAATTCTCACTAAAAAGTACATCTTCTTGTCCATCTATCTCAGCTATTACTGTTCCTTCTCCGAGCTTTAGTGACGTTTCTAAGGAATCTGCCAGCCTTGATGCGCTCTCATTTTTAAGTGAGATTCTATCCACAACAATCTCCACTGAATGCTTCTTATTTTTGTCCAAAGAAATTTCTTCGCTCAAATCTTTAATTTCTCCATCTACTCTTACCCTTACATACCCATTTTTTCTTATTTGTTCGAATAATTTTGTATGTTCTCCTTTTTTACCTTTTATGACAGGTGCCAATATTTGCATTCGTGTTTTTTCAGGGTATATCATCAATTCGTCCACCATTTGCTGAACTGTCTGCTGAGTAATTGGTTTACCACATTTTGGGCAATGCGGATGACCTATCCTTGCAAAAAGGAGGCGAAGATAATCATATATTTCCGTTACAGTTCCTACGGTAGAACGTGGATTTTTACTTGTTGTTTTCTGGTCTATGGAAATGGCAGGCGATAGTCCTTCAATATAATCAACATCCGGCTTATCCATCTGACCCAAAAACTGACGAGCATAAGCAGACAACGATTCTACATAGCGTCGCTGTCCTTCAGCATAAATAGTATCAAATGCTAGCGAAGATTTTCCTGAACCAGACAGCCCTGTAATCACTACTAATTTATTTCTTGGAATATCTATATCTATATTTTTAAGGTTATGCACACGTGCTCCCCGCACCTTGATATATTCCTGCGTCATGTCTTCCTCCATAATTAAATATTTAGTGTCTACATTTGCAAATAAAATTGTGGCTAGAATGTCAAAAGCTTATTTTACAGAATTCACATACTATATACGCTCATGATAAAAAGTATCAATGTCTATATATTGTATATAAAATCCAAAGGGTAGTTTTGACACTTAAACCAATTATATTATCTCTAAATTACCCCTGATTATTAATAATTTTATTTTATGATTAGAATGACAAAAAACTATTATACAGATCATATACAACGCATGCTTAGAAAGTTTGCATACCTATATTGTATCTACCAAAAACGGATTTTTCTTTTAACCGTTAAGCTATTTTATACTTTTACTTTAAAAGTTGTAATACTTATTTTCTGTATCTTCCCCTATTAGTTTTTGCCTTACTCTTACTTCCATTCTTTTTTCCTTTTCCTGAACTAGTTTTACCTTTTAACTCAATTATAGCATCCCTTAGTTCGGCTGCCCTTTCAAAATCCAGCTCTTTCGCAACCTTATACATTTCTTTTTCCAATGCTAAGATAAAGTTTTCTTTTTCTTCTTCTGCAATCTCTCCAAACATCGTTTGATAACTTGCCTGATCTTCAGCAACTTTAGTTGCTTCTGGTACTGCATGAATGTCCTTGCAAATAGTCATGGGGATAATGTTATTTTTTTTATTATATTCTGTCTGAATTATACGACGTCGATTTGTTTCATCTATCGCCACTTGCATAGAACGAGTCATTTTATCAGCATACATAATTACCTTGCCATTAACATTTCGCGCTGCCCTTCCTATCGTCTGAATTAAAGAACGTTCCGCCCGCAAAAAACCTTCTTTATCTGCATCAAGGATCGCAACAAGAGAAACTTCCGGTAAATCCAATCCTTCCCTTAAAAGGTTAATTCCCACTACAACATCTATTTCACCAAGTCGTAACGCTCTCAAAATCTCCATTCTTTCAAGGGTCAAAATATCTGAATGAAGGTACTTTACACTTATTCCCAGTTGTTTTATGTATTCTGTCAAATCCTCTGACATTCTTTTCGTAAGAGTTGTAACCAGTGTTCTTTCATTTTTCTCTATACGCTTATTGATTTCTCCAACCAAATCGTCAATCTGGCCTTTTGACGGCTTGACCAAAATTTCTGGATCAATTAACCCCGTTGGTCTAATAATTTGTTCGACAAATTCTGTGCAATGCTCAATCTCATATGGCCCAGGTGTTGCACTAACATATATTTTTTGCAAGGTTTTCTTTTCAAATTCTTCAAAGCGTAAAGGTCTGTTATCTATGGCTGAAGGGAGCCGAAATCCATGTTCTATTAAGGTTGTTTTTCTCGATCTATCTCCTGCGTACATTCCCCTAATCTGTGGCAAACTTTGATGGGATTCGTCAATAAACATTAAAAAGTCTTCAGGGAAATAATGCAAAAGAGTATAGGGCGTTTCTCCCGGTTTCCTGAATGTAATATGGCGGGAATAATTTTCTATTCCATTACAAAAGCCCATTTCTCTGAGCATTTCAATATCATAACGCGTTCTTTGTTCTAATCTTTGGGCTTCCAACAGCTTGTCCCTTGATTTTAGAAAAGAAAGCTGTTCTTCTAATTCTTTCTCAATATTTTCGACCGCAACCAGCAACTTGTCCTTTTCAATTATATAGTGAGAGTTCGGAAATATTGATACATGACGCCTTTCTCCTAATATTTCTCCAGTAAGAATATTAATTTCGTAAATATGTTCTATTTCATCTCCAAACATTTCCACCCTAATCGCTTTTTCGCTTGATGCAGCAGGGCATATTTCAATTACATCTCCCCTTACCCTAAATGTTCCTCTCATAAATGAGACATCATTACGATCATACTGAATTTCTACTAGCTTTCTGAGAATCTGGTTACGATCTATTTCCTGACCCTGGCGTACTGACAAAACCATACCCCGATATTCATCTGGTGAACCCATACCATAAATACATGAGACACTTGCTACAACAATAACATCTCTACGTTCAAACAAGGATGCTGTAGCTGAATGACGAAGTTTTTCTATTTCCTCATTTATTGAAGCATCTTTTTCAATGTATGTATCACTTGAAGGCACATATGCTTCTGGCTGATAATAATCGTAATAACTCACAAAATACTCTACTGCATTCTCTGGAAAAAATTCCTGAAATTCACAATACAGTTGTGCTGCCAAAGTTTTATTATGAGCTAGAATCAAGGTAGGCCTATTGATTTCCTTAATTACATTTGCCATCGTAAATGTTTTTCCGGAACCAGTTACTCCTAAAAGGGTCTGATGTTGTTTCTTTTCTTTCACGCCTTTTACCAGCTTTTCCACTGCCTCAGGCTGGTCTCCAGCCAATTGGTAAGGTGCATGAAGTCTAAATTCCATTCTACTACATCCTTTCCATATCCTATTCCATAAGCCTATGATTACTCAGTTATCTAAGGCATCATAATTTTTACATCTTTAGACTTTAATTCTTAGGCTATATTCATTTATTTAATAGATAATTATTGAACTGTTTAACACTTTTAAGTAGCCCAAGTTATCCCCTTAAATCTGCCAAAATACTACTAGTAAACTCATTTCTCAATTCATCTAAGTCTGAGAAATTAACTGTCTTATTATAAATACTTTTTATTTGCACTCTTTTTATTCTATATTTTTCAATTTGTTCTTCTAAAACACTGCTATGTTTTTTCTTTAGACCCTGTTCCTCCACATCGCTTGGATTTCCCTGCCAAACCGCTAGGTTTTTACTTGGGAATATTAACCCCATTACCGTATCCGTCCTTAGCGGATGAATAACAATTTCAACGACCTGACCTAAACATTTTATTTCTTTATAAATATCTTTTACAACTTTAGTTGAATCATTGAAATCAAGACATATTCTATCATAATCTTTTAAGTATCTTGGTGCAATATTCAACCAACCATCCACGTTAAGCGCATGTAAAAAACAAAATGATATATTACTTTTTTTAACTTCTAATAATATTTCAGCGAGATTTTCCTTACCATTTCGATTTTTTTCATTAGTACTAGACTCATTAATTACTTTTAAAGAAGCACCATTTTCTTTTGTATTGTTTTCTCCAATTCCATATTCATCTTTCAAGCAATCCATCAGACCTTTTTCTAAAATTTTCAATTCATGTTCCAACTCTTTTATTCTATCAGAATAATTTTTTAGTTTATTTTCCCTGCAGAAGTTTTCAAAATTAATTATTCTATATTTTTCATCATTTTCTTTTACTTTTTCAATATTAAATTCTTTTTTATCAAGAAGGCATATATCGTTTTTTGGCAAACATAGTCCTGCTACTGAATCCGGATTTCTAACTGATCTAATATAATCGACATCATATCCCCGATCTATTAATTCTATTCCAATTAATTTTATCATAGTTGATTTCCCTGTTCCAGGTCCGCCGCTAAGCAGATATGTAGATTTAATTCGTTTCAATAACTCTGGAAGCAGCGTAAAATACCCCTTTGGTGTAAAAGCCTCTAGAAAATAATGACGAACCACAACCTTGTTCCCCACCACAATTCCTCCAGTCATTTAATATTTGTGATATTGTATGCACAAAAAACTGCCAGGGTCACACCTGGCAGTTAATTGCTTAAATGATTTATTATCAACACTCAATTTTTTTTTACAAAATATTATTATTTAATTTTTGCATTTAAAACATCCAAAGCCTTTTGCAATTGGCTGTCAAATTCTTGAGAACTAGGCATTATTGTTGGTTTCTCTCCCTCTTTTAATTCAACGACAACATCGGGCTCAATTCCTTTTTTATTAATATCCTTTTTTAAGGGAGTAAGGTATTTATTAGTCGTTAATTTAACACTAGTATAATCATCAAGCGGGAAAACAGTTTGAACCACTCCTTTTCCAAAGCTTGTAGTTCCAACAATTGTACCACTTCCGTAGTCTTTTACTGCGCCGGCAACTATTTCAGAGGCAGAGGCACTATATTCATTAATTAACATTACAAATGGTTTATTCATAAATTGAGCTGTGGATTCCTTTGTATCAACTTTCCCATTTTTATCTACGATATGAACTATTGCACCCTCTGGAACAAGCAAGCTTGCTGTTTTTATCGCCGCATTTACTTCTCCCCCACAATTATAGCGCAAATCAATAATGACACCTTTATAATTATCCATATTAAGATTTTTTAAGGTCTGTTCCAACTCATCTCCAGTTTGCATACTAAAACTCGAAATATCAATTAGAGCTATATCAGGATATCCTGGAAGCGTAGTTCCTTCAACTGTAGGAACACTAATAATCTCCCTTGTAAGAATTACAGAATACTCTTCATTTGTTTTTGACCTATATAATTTTACCGTAACTTTTGTGCCAGAATCCCCACGCAAAATAGCAACAGCTTCATCTTGGCTAATAGATGCTACATCAGTATCATCTATTTTTACAATAACATCACCAGCTTCAACACCAGCCTTTTCCGCTGGTGAATCCTTGATAGGGCGTGTAACAACTAATTCTTCTGGATCAGCTGTACTCAAATAAACGCCTATCCCCCCAAATTCACCTTTTATAGAGCTCATTAAGGTTTTATTTTCCTCTGCATTTTGGAAAGAACTATATTTATCAAGTGAACTTACCATCCCATTTATAGCTCCGTCAACAAGCTGCTCAGCCGTTGGTTTTTCAAGATACTGGGTCTCTATATAACTTACAATTGTAAACAGTCTTCCCATATGATTGTGATTAACTAAAACAAATCCACCCACAAGCAGGCAAACTGCTAAACATAGAATAAGACCGACAGCCGCTGCCTGTTTTAGTGCTCTTTTCCATCTTACTTTGTCTGACAATAGTATTCTCCTTCCAAAATATCCATTGATTATCCCAAATTTATTAACTATTATATGCGTAACTTCTAGTTGTAATACTGCAGAGGATTGACTGGTGTCCCATTTACGCGAACCTCAAAATGCAAATGAGGGCCAGTACTCCATCCTGTTGTACCCACATAACCAATAGTCTGACCTGGGACTACTGCTGTCTTTACTTTTGCTACTATAGAAGACATATGCCCGTAAAGTGTTGACACTCCATTTCCATGGTCAATAATTATAGCATTTCCATAGGCTCCATACCAACCAGAAAAAATGACTATTCCAGACCCAGCAGAAACGATAGTCGCCCCATATGAAGCACCTATGTCTACCCCTGTATGCAGCGTGTACTTACCTGTAGTTGGATGTATTCTATATCCAAAAGGACTGGTAATATACCTACAACTTGGAGTGGGCCATGTCGTAACTGACCCTACAATGCCAGTATTTTGACTTTGAAGTTGACGAATTTTTTCTTCCAAATTTTTAGAATCATTTTCCATTTTTGCAATTTGTTCCAGTATCGCTTCCTGACTTTGTTCATTGTCAACAAGAGCAATTTCTTTGCTTGATTTTTTATCGTCAAGATAAGCTTTTGCTGCAACTGCCTCTTCTTTTAATTTTTTCGCCTCAGCCATTTTAGCTAAAAGTTCTTTTTCCTTTTCATCCAATTGTGATTTTTGACTTTTTAAGTCATCCAGCAATTTCTGATCATTATCCACAAGACATCCCACATATTCCATTCTGCATATAAAATCGGAAATATTAGTTGACTGGAATAATACCTCCATATAATTTACCTGCCCATCTTCATATATGCTACGCATTCTCTTACGCATTGTGTCCTGTCTGTTTTCTAGTTCTTCTTTCTTTTGATCTACTTCCTGCTGAACGGCTTCAACCTCTGCCTGTACCTTTGTGAATTCGTTTTCTTTTGTTTCCAAATCAATTTCTGCCTTTGAAATATCAACAGTTAGCTGTTGAATCTGCTTAGTCATCTGATTTTCTTTTATTGTAAGATTGTTAAGCTGCCCTTGAGCACTATTTTGCTTCTGAATAAGTTCCTGTTGCTGCTTTATTGCATCATTTAGATTATCTGCGCCTACTGGAGTTGCAGATAAAACAATCCCAATAACAAGAATACTACTCATCAGTATTGCTCTTCTTTGTAAATGCTCCAACATCTTTTTTCCCCTGTTCCTTTCAGTAATCTCCTATGTTATCAATGAATTACTAACTCAAGACTACTATTTACTTAATAATAAAATTAAGTTCTTAAAAATTGTCTCACAGAAATGGAACTAGCTAGTACTCCAATACCTATCCCACTCAGTAGCATAGCACCCAAAACCTTACTTATAAACAACTGATCAGCCACAACTGGCAAAAACGTCAAATTTGACATAACATAACCGAGTAGCCATGTGTAAGTAAAGCCCACAATTACCATGGCTATTACAGCTCCTATCAATCCAATGAACATACCTTCAATAATAAACGGCCAGCGTATAAATGAATTACTTGCACCGACGAGGCGCATTATTTGTATTTCTTTTTCGCGAGAATAAACATTAGTTTTTATGTTAAAGGCAATCAAGATAAAGGAAGCAATTGTAAAGATAACCACAATAGCCAACCCTACCCACCTCAACCAATCTGTAAACTGTAATAGTTTTTCTAATACACCCTGACCATAGCGAACTTTTTCTACCCCTGTCACCTTACTTACTTTGCTGGCAATATCTTGGACCAAATGTGCATCAGTTGTTTGAATTGTAAATTTATCTGGAAAAGGATTTATCCCTCCCAAATCCTCCAATAATGTTTTTGAACCCATAGATTCTTCAAATTCTTTAATAGCATTTTCTTTTGTTGTCAAAGTTACAGAAGCAACGCCTTCGATTTTTTCCAATTTATTTTGGAGATCCACTACCTGTTCCGAACTCAAATAATCCTGTAAAAAAACTGCAATCTCTACCTGGGACTCAAAAGTTTCGGCCACGAATGACGCATTAGCAAGGAAAAGCATCGAACATCCCAACAAAGAAAGTGAAATTATCATAGTTATTACTGAAGCTAAAGTTAGTAAAACATTACGTTTTAAAGATATAAAGACCTGTTCAAAAATAAACCCAAAAGTATTAAATTCCAAACCTATTTGCCCCCTCTGGTCTATCGTCAATTATCTTCCCTTTATCAATAGTAACCACTCTTTTTTTCATCTTTTCTACAATGTACAAAGCATGGGTTGCCATAATAATTGTTGTTCCCATTTTATTGACTCGGGATAATATCTCCATTATTTCCCAAGCTGTATCTTGATCAAGATTTCCTGTTGGTTCATCTGCAACAAGAATAGGCGGATTATTTGCAAGGGCTCTTGCAACGCAAACCCTTTGCTGCTCTCCACCTGATATTTCGTCAGGATAAACATCTCTTTTTTTACTTAACCCAACAACTTCTAACAAAACTTCTGTATTATTTTCTATCTCTTTTTTAGGTTTACCAACTACCTGCTGAGCAAATGCGATATTTTCAAACACCGTCATATTTTGCAATAATTTAAAGTCTTGGAAAATTACACCTATTTTTCTCCTCAATAGCGGAATTTCCCGTTCTTTAAGCCTTATCAGATTATCACTATCTACAATTACTTGTCCCCTAGTAGGAATTTCATCCCTGTATAATAATTTTATCAGAGTAGACTTTCCAGCTCCACTTTGGCCGACCAAAAAAACAAATTCGCCTTTATGTATATTTAGGTTTATGTCGTACAAAGCCCTAGCCCCATTCGGATAAAATTTGGAAATACTTTTCATTTTAATCATACAATCCTCCGGATTTGTCCTTATCCAAAATATCACAAATATTTTTATTCCTGTAATTCTTCGACATCTTATCACGATTTCCTTTTAAAATTTCATTAGAAAATAATTACATATATCTTTTTTTGCTTAATATCCGTGTATTTTTATAAATTACATAAGAAAACATAAAATTTCACACAATGAGATTTTATGTTTTCTTAATAATTTAAATTAATATTACAATAAATTATATTTTATCCATTTTTAACAAACGATCTTTTTTCTTTATAATTTCTTTCACAGCAGAAATTATATGCTGTGATGTAAGCCCATATTTCTCCAAAAGCTCCGCTGGCTTTCCTGATTCTCCAAAAGTATCATTAATACCTATCCTTTTCAAAGGAACCGGATAATTTTCAGCTAGAACTTCTGCCACTGCACTGCCTAATCCCCCAATAACATTATGTTCCTCTGCTGTTACAGCGGCACCCGTCTTTTTCAGTACTTTTATAATAGTTTCTTGATCTATTGGCTTTACAGAGGCACAATTAACTACTGTAACTTCTATTCCTTTTTTAGACAAGATTTCTGCTGCAGTTAAAGCTTCTGCCACCATAAGGCCAATAGCAAAAACAGCGACATCTCTTCCTTCTCTCAAGATACTAGCTTTCCCAATCGCAAATTTGTAACTATCATCGTAAAGCACCGGCACCCCTAATCTACCCATACGTATATATACCGGACCTTTATACTCTGCAGCAGCTCTTACTATTTGTCTGGTCTCCTCAGCATCTGATGGCACTAATACTGTCATATTAGGAACAGCTCTCATCAAAGCAATATCTTCTATAGCTTGATGTGAAGCTCCATCTTCCCCAACGCTAATACCAGCATGAGTAGCTGCAATTTTAACATTCAATTTGGGATATGCTATAGAATTGCGAACTTGTTCAAATGCTCTGCCTACTGCAAATACCGCAAATGTACTCGCAAATGGTATTTTACCCGAAGCTGCTAGTCCTGCAGAAAATCCCATAAGATTCTGTTCAGCTATGCCCATATTAAAGAATCTTTCTGGATATTTTTTAGCAAAATCAGCCGTTTTAGTAGATTTAGAAAGATCAGCATCCAGTACTACAATATTTATATTTTCTGCTCCCAATTCTACTAATGCTTTTCCGTATGCATCTCTTGTTGCAATTTTTTCTACCATCTAACATACCACCTTTTTTAATTCAGCTAAAGCATTTTTTGCCTGTTCAGGACTAGGTGCAGTTCCATGCCAACTTGCCTGGTTTTCCATGAAAGATACTCCTTTACCCTTTACTGTTTTAGCAATTATTATCGTTGGTTTTCCCTTTACTAATTTTGATTCAGAAAATGCTTTATTTATTTCTTCAATATTGTGTCCATCAATTTGAATGACGTTCCACCCAAATGCTTCCCACTTTTTATTTAAGGGACCAGAATTCATTACTTCTTCATTAGGACCATCAATCTGCAATCCATTATTATCCAGAATAGCCAAAAGATTATCCAACTTATAATGAGCTGAGGCCATAGCTGCTTCCCAAACTAGTCCTTCAGCCATCTCTCCATCTCCCAATAATGTATATACTCTGTAACTCTTATTATCCAACTTTCCTGCTAAAGCCATGCCTGCAGCTGCTGATATTCCCTGTCCTAAAGATCCTGTTGACATATCCACACCAGGTATTTTCTTCATATCAGGATGTCCCTGAAGGAAATGCCCAGTCTGTCTTAATTTTACTAATTCTTTTCTATCAAAATATCCCTTTTCAGCCAAAGCTGCATATAAAACTGGTGCCGCATGCCCTTTGCTAAGTACAAACCGATCTCTGTCCTCCCAATCAGGTCTCTGCGGATCTATTTTCATTTCTCCAAAATAAAGCGCAGTAACAATATCGGCAGAAGATAAGCTTCCCCCTGGGTGTCCAGACTTAGCTGCTGTTATCATTTCAATAATATCCTGTCGTATACTATTTGCCATATTTCTAATATCATTTGCTGACATAATAATTCCTCCTGCTTGCTATTATTTAGATTTTTTTTGGTTATTTACTGCATTTTCTCTAAGCCAGGCAGAAATGAACTGGTCAATTTCTCCATCCATTATTGCATTTATATTTCCTGTTTCTTCATTGGTCCGATGATCTTTAACCATGCTATATGGATGGAAAACATAGGATCGTATCTGGCTACCCCATGCTATTTCATTTTGTTCCCCTCGTATTTCAGACAATTCATCTTTATGTTCTTGTCTTTTTAATTCCAATAATTTTGCCTGTAAAACTCTCATTGCATATGCTTTATTCTGCGTTTGAGAGCGTTCACTCTGACACTGAACTACTACTCCAGATGGTAAATGAGTAATTCTTACAGCAGAATCTGTTTTATTAACATGCTGACCCCCAGCTCCCCCAGACCTATAAGTATCAACCCTAAGTTCTTCGGGATCAATCGTTATCTCCGTATCTACATCTACTTCTGGAATAACATCTACCGAAGCAAAAGAAGTATGTCTTCTCCCAGACGCATCAAAAGGAGAAATTCTAACCAACCTGTGAACACCTTTTTCACATTTTGCATACCCATAGGCATTTTCACCAGCAATAGAAAATGTCACACTTTTTATTCCTGCCTCATCTCCTGGCAAAAAATCCAAAGTTTCCATTTTATAGCCCATCCGCTCACCCCAGCGAAAATACATACGATATAGCATCTGTACCCAATCCTGAGCTTC
>JBAYAL010000007.1:0-12510 GCA_041669825.1 Eubacteriales bacterium
CCTGTCTCTATTGGACAGGTAATCATTAAAAATGTACTCAGTCTAGAACGGGATGTCATTGCAACAAAACAGGTTCAACGAACTTGAGAATATTTTGATCTAATCTTAAATACATTATTTTAAACTTATTTATTTGTTAGCCGTCCAAAATTCCTATATAATATATCTTATCAAATTTTTGGAGGTTATCATGGATCCAATCGCCTTTCAGTTAGGTTCATTTACTATTCATTGGTATGGAATTTTTATTGCACTCGCTTTTAGTTTAGGGATTTTATTGGCAAATTATCATGCCCCTTTACGCAATGTAGATCCGGATAAACTTTCTAATCTACTGCTTATGGTTATTCCCGCAGCTCTGATAGGAGCAAGAATTTATTATGTTATTTTTAGTTGGAATTTTTACACCCAAAACCCTTCAGAAATTTTGGCAATCTGGCATGGTGGCTTAGCCATCCACGGAGGAATCATAGGCGGATTTTTAGCAGGTTATTGGTATGTACGTAGAGAAAAAGATTTAGCAGTATGGCCAGTTGCAGACGTCATAGCACCTAGCCTCATTCTCGGACAAGCAATCGGTAGATGGGGAAATTTCTTTAATCAGGAAGCCCATGGTGGACCAGTTTCCTCTGAATTTATAAGCAAATTTCCTTCTTTTATTCAACAGGGTATGTATATTGATGGTCAATATTTCCATCCAACTTTTTTATATGAATCCTTATGTAACGGAATAATCTTTATCTTTTTACTGTGGCTGATCAGAAGAAAGTTTTTACCTGAAGGTACTGTCACTCTTTCTTACTTGATTCTATATTCCATTGGTCGTTTTTTCATTGAAGGATTAAGGACTGACAGCCTGATGCTTGGACCCTTTAGAGTCGCACAACTAGTAAGTCTTGTAGGAATATTTTTAGGTAGTACGCTTTTATATTTTCTTTTTAAAAGGAAATATAAAAAAACAATATAATTGTTATTTATGTTTTATTAGCAGTCAATCCAGCCTACTCTGTTGCACTATTTAACAGAATAGGCTGGATTGTTTTTCGTAGTAATACTAATTTGCTATACTATTACATCTTCATTTGTTTTAAGTATTTTTAGGAATTCTCCTTCTGATATAGGTTTACTAATTAAATAACCCTGAACCTTATGACACTTATTCTCTCTTAAAAAATTTAACTGGTTAACCTTTTCTACGCCTTCTGCTATTACTTCTATTTCAAGCATTTTTGCAAGATTTATTATTGCTTTGGAAATATTTTCATTTTTGTAATTATTATCAGTTCCCAATTTTTGGATAAAAGTTTTATCTATTTTAAGATAATCAATAGCAAGATTTGCCAGGTAATTTAAAGATGAATAGCCAGTTCCAAAATCATCAATACTTATTTTTATCCCAATAGCTTTTAACTTATTAATTGTTTTTATTGTATAATCACAATTTTTCATAACTATAGTTTCGTTAATTTCAAGTGTAAGCCATCTTGGGTCCAGTTTTGTTTCATTCAAAATAGTTATAACTGTATCTACAAAATCTAGCTGATAAAATTGAACAGCAGATACATTTACCGATACTTGTAATGGGAGATAACCGCACTCCTGCCATCTTTTGTTTTGAGCACAGGCATTTTTAAGAACCCATTTCCCTATAGGAACAATTAATCCCGTCTCCTCAGCCAAGGGAATAAATTCATTAGGCATAATTTTACCTTTTGGTGAAAACCACCGCAGCAATGCTTCTACCCCAAAATACTCTCCAGTTTCCATATCATACTGAGGTTGATAATACAATTCTAATTCAGAATTTTTTACAGCATTATTAAGCATTCCGATCATGGAAAAATCATTAAATGGTTTTATATCTTCTTTGGATTCGAAAACATGGTATCTGTTACCACCATTTTTTTTAGCTGAATACATCGCGATATCTGCATTTTTTATTAGAGAATTCGCATCTCCACAATGCTCGGGAAATATTGCAATTCCTATACTTAAACTTATATACAGCTCAGATTTATCAATAATAAATCTTTCTGAACAAGCTTGAATCAATTTATATGCCGTATTATTTATTTCATCTTCATTTACTACATCATTAAGTATAATAGCAAATTCGTCTCCACCATATCTGGCCACGATATCCTTACAAGACAATTCTTTTTGAATACGTTTGGCAACCTTTATTAAAAGCTGATCTCCAACATCGTGCCCAAAATTATCATTAACAAATTTAAACCTGTCTATATCCATAAACATAACTGCGGTATAGTTCTTGTCTTTTCTTATTATTGATTGGTTTAAATGTTTATAAAAAGAATTTCTATTCGGTAATTTCGTCAAATTATCATGCGCAGACATATAGATTAGGTCATTTGTTAGTTTGTTTTTTTCAGTTATATCGCTAAATACTAAATTTAATCCTATAACATTTCCTTTTCTATCTTTAATTTCAGAGACAGAATCTTCAATGAAAAACTTTTGTCCATTTTTACTCTCAAGGACATAATTATTTTTCAAATCTTCATTTTTCCTCTTATGCAAGCAATTCTCCACACATTCACCATTATCTACATTTTCAATTTTATAAACTTTAGAAACATGTTTATCTTTTGCTTCTTCTAATCTCCAACCAGTTTTTTGTTCTGCAGCAGAATTCATATAATAAATATTGCCTTCTATATCTGTAGATATCATTCCATCACTTATTGCATTAAGTATTTCTATAGCTCTTTCTTTTTCAATAAATAGCTGTTCTTGCACATTTTTATATTTAGTTAAATCATGATATATCGCTACAATTTCTCCTGAAGATAATTTATACACATAATTATCTCTCCAGCCTGAAATTCTATTGTCCTTATAAAATACACCTTGAAATACTTCATCTTTACCAGAATGATAGACTCTTTCAAAAACATCCAGCAACCCCATTGTTTTAATTCCTGGAAAGGCTTCAGTCACAGTTTTACCTTTTACTTTTTCTTTATCTATCCTTTCAATTTTTTCTACTGCCTTATTAATATCTTTTATAGTAAATTCATCGAATTCATTCACAGTGTAAATAGCAACACCATCGTTCATCCGTTCAAACATTTCATGGTATCTTTCTTCACTCTGTCTTAAATCTTCTTCCATTTCTTTTCGCGCACTGATATCCCTTATTACACTTAAAAGTAAAGGACCATCCTCAAAGTTTTCCCCTCTAGAACTCACTTCTACAGGAAACAAAGACCCATCTTTTCTGCGATGATATGCTTCAAAAAGCACACCTTTTTCCAGTGCAACTTCCATTTGATTGAAAACATAACTCGAATTTTCAGGTCTTAATTCATAAATATTCATAGTTTGCAATTCTTCAATTGTATAGCCATAAGCTTTTTCTGCTGCCTTATTTGCTGCAATAATTTTTCCGTCCAACTGAATAAATAAAAATATATCTCTTGAATATTGAGAAAGAAGTCTAAACTTATTTAACTTTTGTTCTGAATTATGTTGGTTAAGAATCATCGAAATTTGATTGCAGTAAAAATGAATCATAAACTTTTGATTTTCGTTATATTCATCAATATCTTTCCCATAAATGCCCAATGCACCTATAACACTTTTTTCAAACAAGATAGGAATAGCAGCCGACATATTAACATTTACTTCTTTTAATATAGAAAGCCATGATAATGAAACCTGCTTCTCTCCTCTTAAATCTTGACATTGAATAACCCCTGTTCTTATGGCCTGTCCCATAACTCCCAAGGCAAAAGGACTATCATCCCACCGAATATTTTCTATATCAAGATATTTAGCAGCGTCTCCTGTTTTACAATAACAATTTACTGATCCATCCGATTTCTTTAGACCCAACCATACACAGGGACAATCCAAATTTTCTTCCAATTGTTCGCAAATAAACTGAATTAAATTGTACATGTATTGTTGTGAATTCAATTTATTTGTCCCACTCTCACTTAAATTAAAGTTTTCACATGTTTTTTTTACCATGTCTTTTACCTACTTTTCATTTATAAAAGAATAAAAAGTTATGAATAAATATCCTTAAAAGTTCTATTAACAACTTCTAAAAGCTTTTCTTTCAGAGTAAATTGATAATCAAAGGTTTTCCATTTGAACACATACCACCATATTACACTTTGTAATAAATCCACTAAATCTTCGGTCTCAATATCCTTACTAATTTCTTCGTTTTTCTTAGCTAAATCACAATAGCTTATCAAATATTCACTTCTATTTGATAATATTTTCTGCATTTTATCTCTGGTATTCTCTTCATATTTATATAAATCATAAGAAAACATTACTGTACATATTTGAGGATAGTTTTCATAATACTCTGCATATGATTTTACATAAAAATTAATACCTTCCTTAAAACTCATACCATTTTTATCTATCGTATCTGAAATATAATTGTCAAATTCCGCATATTTATCAAGTATATTCATAATAATATCTTTTTTCCCTGTGTATTGCCTATAGACAGCAGGCTCTGAAATACCCTCTCGCTTTGCTATTTCCCTAGTAGTTAAGCCATGAGTACCATATTTATCTAGTATATCTATTGCATCAATTAAAATTTTGTCTTTTCTTTTTAAAAAATCCATAGTTATCACCTCTTTTAATATTAATGTACTAACTATTTACTGTTAGTTAGTTAGTTAGTTAGTTAGTTAGTTAGTATATACTAACTAACTCATATGCATAATTTACCATATTTCCGTTTTAATTTCAAGTAAAAATACTGCTATAAAAGCAGTATTTTTGAAATATTTTTATTTTAAACTATTTACAAATTATTCTTGTGTGAATTCTTATATCACTAACCATTTTTTTAGTAGATTCTTAAGACTATCTAAACTTACTGGCTTAGATATATAATCATCCATACCTACTTCCATACATTTTTCTTTATCACCTTTAATTGCATGTGCTGTCATAGCAACTATAGGGGTATGAACTCCTAAATACTTTTCTATATATCGTATCTTCGTTGCAGCCGTAAAACCATCAATTACAGGCATACTAATATCCATAAGTATTAACTTAAATGATTCATTTTTCACTTTATCAATTGCTTCCTGTCCATTTACAACTACTGACACTTCCAACCTAAATTTATTAAGCATAAGCTGAATAACCTTTTGGTTAATTTCATCATCTTCAACTACTAATATTTTACCCTTAATTTTGTTAATGTCTTTTTGTTCATTACTCACTATTTTATTAGGAATAGTATTTTCTTCTCTTCTAAACAAAGAAGTAAAATAAAAACTACTTCCTTTTTCTTCTTCACTTTCCACCCATATTTGACCACCCAACGTCTCTACTAATTTCTTAGCTATAGCCAGACCAAGACCTGAACCCTTGAACTTTTTGGTATATGAGCTGTCCACCTGAGTAAAACTTTCAAATAAAATACCTATCTTATCAGCGGCTATACCTATCCCTGTATCCACTACGGAAAATTGCAATTCTATACATTTTTCATTTGACTTAACCAACATAACCTCAACAGAAATTGTCCCTTTCTCTGTAAACTTTACAGCATTACCAACAAGATTGGATAATATTTGTCTAAGTCTCATAGAATCTCCTATAAGATTCATCGGAACTAAACTATCAATTACAATATTTATCTTAACACCTTTTTGCTTAGCCGCTGCGTTAAATAATTCAACTATATCAAAAATTTCCTTTTTAAAATCAAAAAGATTATTTTTAACTTCAACTTTTTCTGCTTCAAGCTTGGTATAATCCAAAATATCATTTAACAATCTTATCAAAGAATCTGACGACAGCCTAACAATATTCAGATATTCTTTCTGTTCATCAGTTACATCTGTTGACAAAGCCAAATCAATCATCCCAGATATTCCATTCATCGGCGTTCTAATCTCATGACTCATATTGGCCAAAAACTGACTTTTGGCTATATTTGCTCGTTCGGCCATTTCTTTAGCCTTTATTAAAGATTCTTCTATCAACTTTATCTTTGTAATATCAGAACAGATTCCTGCTTTGTTTTTCCATCCACCATCTTGTTCTATAATAGGTGAAGTTCTTGCCCAAATCCATTTAATAGTTCCATCTTTTTTTACTATCCTAATTTGAATGTTTAAATTTCCACACTTAACATATTCCTCACTTTTAACAGCCTTATAAAACTCATCCCTATCATCAGGATATATACTATTATAAAAGATATCACTATTTTCATATAACTCCTCACTTGTAAATCCCCATATTTCTTTAAACCCAGGGCTAATATAAAGGGGTTTACTATTCTTAGGAAGCAAACAAAAAATCTCATCAATATTATTAGCAATCTGTCTGAATTTCTCTTCACTCTTTTGCAAATCACTTAATACTTTTATATACTCTGACATATCTTTACCCTGGACTAACACTGAAGAAACTTGGTTGTTTTCATTAAATTCCGGTATAAATGTCCAATTAAATATTTTTTTATTACTATTTATCTCATGCTCCACCTCTATATTGCTCAATAAACTTGATTCAAATGTTTTTTTAATACTTTTTTCGAAAATTCGTGAAGTTTCCTTAGATGAGAAAATATCATCAATATTCCCATTATTTAATTGTCCCCAAGAAGCATCTGTTATTTTATAAATTGCAGGATTCACATACAATATGTTGAAAATTTGATCAAATCTTATCACGATATCATCTAAATTTTCTGAAAGTGCTCTATATTTTGCTTCACTTTCTTTTAGCCCTATTTCAGCTAATTTTCTGTTTGTCACTTCTCTAACTATCCCAATTAATCTGGTTATTTTACCATTTTCATCTTTGCTCTCTGCAATACCATTATCATTAATCCAAATATATTTATTAGTTTTTGTCCATAATCTGTATTCGCATTTGTAAGAAGGAGTTTTACCCTGGATATGCTCATTTGTTGCTTCAAGAAAATCATTTAAATCTTCCTTATGAATTAATTTTTTATAATCTTTGAACGCAATAATATTATCGTTTTGTGTACACCCAAGTATTTTACAGAAATTAGGATTAATGTAAATATTGTTATTTTCTAAATCCCAATCCCATACTCCATCTCCTGTCCCAGCTAGTACAAAACGCATTCTTTCCTCATCAGTTCTTATATTTTTTTCCATATTAACTAAATTCGCTTGATAATTAAAGGTAAATAAATCTGAAATCTCCCTGTCTTCTCTACATTGTCTAAGATAATCTTTTTGATCTTTAACAAAATAATTATTATTCAATATGACTTTCTGAGAACTTATCACATTTTTATGGGCCTTAATAACATCTTTAAGTATTATATCAGGGTAAAAATCACGATTATAAACACATAAATATTGCTGTTTTTCATAAATAGGCAATATTTCTAAATTCATTCTTATTTCATACTCTACCAATTTTTCAAGAGTACTATATTTACCATCAAGAGCAAATGTAGCTTCTCCCATAACTCTCATGCCATTAAATACTTCTTTTTCACATGACTCAATACAACTTTTCCAATGGCTTAATGTATTATCCGGATTAAACTCATGTGCCCCTCTATATGTATTTTTAATGCTTGATACATTTAGTTGCCCTTTATTAATATATTCACAACAATCTATACCCTCCTGAAATAAATCATCGAAAAACATATCCTCAGCATACTCATCCAAAATGCAAAAAACCAATTCATCATTTAATAAACCATATTTCACATAACTTATAGCTATTTTTCTGTAAAAATCCAAAGCATCATACAATAAACAGCTATGATTTCCAAAACAAAGTTGCTGTATATTTTTTCCCAACAATTTATCCCCCCCTATATTCCCATCTTTATATTTTCTCCAAAAATTATAAAAATCCTGCAAAAATAGACAAATTTTCCATTTAACTATTTTGAGTAATAAAAAATCCGCTAAAAGCGGATTAAACTAATGATTCTATTGATTTTTTGATTATCTCTGATTTAATCGGTTTCCACAAATATTCATTACAACCTTCTTGATAGCATTTCTTTATTATTTCATCATCATTTAAAGCACTAGTCATAATAATGATAGACTTTTGTGATACTTTCATTTTTTTCTCTGTTTCTCTAATAACTGATAAAGCTTTAATACCATCAACTTTAGGAAGCATGATATCTATGCAAATCAAATCAAATATTTTATTAGCTTTCAATGCATTATTAAACACTTTTAACATTTCTAAACCATCAACAACAGAAAAACAGTCACCATACTGAGAAAGTAATATTTCTAAAAATCTTCTGCTAGCAAAGTCATCCTCAGCTATTAAAATTCTCATATAATTATATCTTCCTTAGTTATTTTGTTTGTTTGTTAACCATAATTATAACTATTTCTATTATTGTATCACAAAATATATTAACATAATATATTATAGAACTAAATATATTATGTTATTGTATTTAGTTCTATTTTTCTTAAACAATCTATCAGCTTATTATCTTCAATTACATTTTATAATTCTTTTTTCATTCTAGCCTTTTCCTCATACATTGCAGTATCAGCTTCTTGTAAAAGATCATTCAAATTAAAAGGAACCCCTCTGCTAATTGAGTATCCTACAGAAATACTCAAAACTATTCCCAAATCCTTCAATTGACCTTCTATACTTATCTTTTCAGCCATGGCGCTAATTCTTCTTGTGAAAACATCCGCGATTTTTTGATCTCCATTGGGAATCAAGACAGCAAATTCATCTCCACCAATTCGTGCCACAATATCCAATTCCCGAAAACAACCTTTCAAAGTATTTGCAGTTTCTGCAATTAGAATATCTCCAGCAGCATGTCCAAAACTATCATTGACTTTTTTTAAGCCATTTACATCACACATTATCACACAAACTGAAAGAAGTTTTTGATCGTTTTGGAACTCCTGTACTTTCCTTTCAAAATACAATCGATTAAATAATCCTGTCAAAGCATCATGAGTACTAAGATAATTAAGTTCTTCTTGCTGTGATTTTATATTATCAAACTTTCTAGCATTCGATATAGCCAGTGAGCAAACATTTACAATATTAAGCGTAAAATTCAAATACCTATCTCTATATTGTGGAAGAATAAAATCCTCAAGTATAATAACACCCAATGTTTCCTCCTGAAAACTAATACGAACCAGAAATCCATCACCTTTTGGAGTATATATATACTTTTTTTTATCCTTAATAAATTCTTTAACTTGTTCATCCAAATCTTCATTATCTTTATCAAAACAAGATACATATTCGATTTTCTGTGGTGCAAACAACATTCTAAAAAAATTAACTACTTTATCAATAATTTCTTTTTCTTCTACTAAAGAAGTCAATGTACTCATTAACTCACATACTACTGAAAAATCAGCATTTTGTTTTTGCTGTTCCAATAATGAATTCTTTGATTTTACTAACTCCAGCTTTAGACGCTCTTCATTAACTACCTTAGCAACATATAATTCTAAATAATCCAACTCTACCTGTTCAATTATATAGGGTAATCCAACAAATTCAGAAAACCGTTCAAGATAATTTTTACTTTCAGAATCCAGTCCAGAATCAAGAAAAACTATTTTTTTTGTACATTCTCCAAAGAATTTTCTAGCCACTTCTTGATTAAATCCCATAATATCAATATTATTTTTCCATCTCTTCAGCCAGCAAACTGTAACTATATATGCACCCTGCTGAATATAGCCATCAATAGATTTTTTGTCCATAAACAGATTAAAGCAACGTTGAATTTTATGAACCCTATCTTCAGGCTCGGCTGGAAAATCCTTAAACACATTACAATCTTCACAACAAATTATAATACTGTTATCCAAATTATCTACCTGGCTATCCAGCCACTCTTTCAGTCGATATTCTTTACTTCCTAAAATACAACCTAAAGATGGAAATGTCACTAATTCAACATCTGAATAATCACCACTATTTAGAACAGCCTGAAATTCGTATTTATAATTTTCACAAACGACCAATCTTATTTTTTCCATATTATTTATCCACCCACTGTAAGGGATATCTACCCCATTTATGTACTGCTTCAGAAATTCTCAGTAATACATCTTCTGGAACCTGCCAAGGTATTTCTCCATGATTATCAGAAAGTATAAATCCTCCACCCTTACCGGCTAACGCAATGGTCTCTTTTACTTTTGTCTCAGTTTCCTTTGCATTCCAATGTCTCATTTCAATTCCATTGAAATTACCTAACACTGTCAATTTGTTATAACAACCTTTTTTTATATCCCCAATATTCTCCTCAGCACTTACCCCAACAATATTTGTTCCAGTATTAAATAAATCATCCAATATGCCTATAGCCCTTCCAGAAGCCAGATGTGTTGCGGTAGGTCCTTTTATACTGCTAATCGTTCTTTTAGCGGTGTGAAAACCTGTTTTAAGATACAACTCTCTAGGTATCATCATAGGAGAAGCAAAGGGATCAAAATAGCATATAGCAGTTGCTCCTGCATCAAGTTGAGCATTAGCCCACTCTATACAAAATTTTTCATTTATCTGCATCAATTTTTGGAAATACACTTTATCAAAATAAAGAAGGTTAAGATATTTTTCAAAGCCAAGCTGCATCACTGGAAGAGAAAATGGAGACATAACCACACCTATAATAGGAACTTTATCTCCCACATTTTTCTTTAACAATTCCGTAGCTTTTAATACATTTTTTAATACTAGGCTTTTTCTTACTTCAGGTACTTGAATCCTATCTATATCTTCATTTTTTTTAATTATTGGTGTTCCAGAATTGGGAGGTCCATCATCAAAATATATTACCTCTCCCCCCCAAGCTTCTACTTCGATCGGCGCATAGAAAAAAGTATATATACAATCATGCCTATACTTTTCTCTCATTTTTAATTGACCTTCCACAACATTTTCAGCTTTAGAAAAATATTCTTTTATAGAAATATTAAATTCTTTAGCACCATACATTGACAGGCACAAGAAAAACGGTACTCTATCGGGCTCTTTAAATCCCAGAGTAGTTAAAACTCTTTCCATTGAAGTCATTTCTATTTTATTAGCCAATAGAATCAACCACCTTTTTTATAACACCTATCGTTTCAGCAGCTGTAACAGCAGCCCCATCAGCGTCGACATCTTTACATAACTGATAATCCAGCCTAAAAGGCGCCCCCCCAACAATAACTTTTGTCGGTGCACCTAAATCATTTAACTTCTTTTTAAGATCCTTGACTTTCAAGGCTGAAGAAAGCATCAATGTTGAAATAAGCATAATTTGTATCTTATCTCTTACTACCCTTTCAACGATATCATCAACCATAAGGCCATGTCCATAATCGATCAGTTCATAACCACTAGCCCTTACCACAGAGCAAACAATTCTTTTTCCAAGTAAATGATGATCCTCCAAAACAGCTATAGCCATCCTAGGCTGGTTTTTTCTTTTTTGTGATTGAGGAAGAAGTAATTGATCAACCAATTCTTCACATATAACTCCACTCATATATACCTGTGACAACGATACCCTGCCTTCTTCCCATTCAGAACCAATTTCATCAAGAGTTCTAACTACAAGCCCTTCTATAACTTCCATTGTATTTTCTGCTTCTTCAACACATTGAGCAAGTATCTTCTCAGCTTCTAATCTATTAATTGAATATAAGGCCTGTTTAAAATCAATAATCCTATTCATTAACATCAATCGTCCTTCTGCGTGTTTTTACACACTTTATTAAATTAATCCCATCAATATTAAGAAGAGGCTTATGGAAATTAAGCCACCCATCGTCACCAAAAAACGTCTCTTAACCAATGAAAAATAACACCTTGGCAAATGGGATAATTTTTTATTAAACCATAACATGATTACTTCATGATTCTTATATAGTAGATAAAGTAACACACAAAAAATAATTACCAAAATCGCAAACAACAAAGCATAATGATGGATCATTGGCAATAGAGTTTTCCACCTGCTACCTAAAATTCGTCCAAGCATTATAAATGGTGTTGTCCAAAGAATTGCTCCTAGATAAGAATAAAGAGCAAATTCTCTATATTTCACTTTGCTCATTCCAGCAATATATCCTGAAAGATGACGAACACCAGGAATAAAATATCCCACTGTTAAAAGCTTTCCTCCATGCAGTTGATACCAACTAAACACTTTTTTTATTCGACTTCCCCCAGCATATTTTTTAAGGTTTATTAATATTTTATGCTGAAAAAATAGCCCAAGTAAATATGCTATTGTTATCCCTGATACACACCCAGTAGTCGCAAATAGAATTGCAATAACTGGGTTCAATTGACCTCTAAAAGAAAGAAATCCAACAAAAGTCAAAATAAATTCAACTGGGATTGGAATCCCTAAAATTGTGATCGCCATAATCATAAATAATCCAACATATCCATATTGGATAATAATATTGATAAGAAATTGTGAAGTCATAATTACTCCTCAAAATAATAATCAAAATTGAAATAAATATAACCCTAAACATTGGA
>JBAYAL010000008.1:0-11999 GCA_041669825.1 Eubacteriales bacterium
AAAAAGTTGCTGATGTTACAGATATAGATATGGTAATTTGTGCTCCATTTACCGCTTTGGGGGTGTTGAAAGATGAACTTGAAGAAAGCATAATATATATTGGAGCACAGAATATGTCTGCTAATAAGAAGGGTGCTTTTACCGGAGAAATTTCTCCTTTGATGATTATTGATCAGGCATGTACCCACGTTATTATTGGTCATTCGGAACGTAGAGAAATATTGAAAGAAACCGATGAAGAAATAGTATTAAAAATCAAAACAGCTTTGGAAGTAGGTCTTATTCCTATACTTTGTGTCGGAGAAAATCTTACGCAGAGAGAAGGTGGCAAAGCATTTGGTCATGTAAGAGGTCAAGTGGAGAAAGATCTTGAAGATTTATCTTCTGAAGAACTGCAAAAGGTTGTAATTGCCTATGAACCTATTTGGGCGATAGGTTCGGGTAAAATAGCTTCACCTCAGGATGCACAGGAAATGTGTGCAACAATTCGTTCTACATTGGCTGGAATTCATGGAGTAGTAGCACAAAAAATGAGAATCCTGTATGGGGGAAGTGTGAAATCTGGAAATATTAAAGAAATAATGGATCAACCAGATATTGATGGAGCTCTTGTTGGAGGTTCTAGTTTAAATTCCGAAGAATTTGCCCTTCTAATAAATAATGCGAGGTGAAGTTTTATGGCAAATAAAGTAGGAACAGCTAAGCCACTTATGCTTATGATCATAGATGGGTGGGGTTATAGTTCAGAAGAGGAAGGTAATGCTGTTCTAGAAGCAAAAATGCCAAACCTTACGTGTTTAATGGATATATATCCCAAGACGCTTTTGAAAGCGTCAGGAATCGCAGTAGGGTTACCTGAAGGACAGATGGGAAATTCGGAGGTAGGTCATCTGAATATTGGAGCCGGAAGAGTTGTGTATCAGGAATTTACACGTATAACAAAAGCTGTTGAAAATGGAGAAATTCTTGACAATGCAATACTTAGAGAGACAATGAAAAAAATTATAAGTGAAGATAAGCCACTTCATTTGATAGGTCTTCTTTCTGATGGTGGTGTTCATTCGCATATTAAACACTTATTTAGTCTTTTAGAAATGGCTAAAAAGAGTGGGGTGAAAGAGGTTTATGTTCACCCAATACTTGATGGAAGGGATGTATTGCCCCAAAGCGCGAAGACTTATATAATTCAATTGGAACAGAAGTTAAAAGATCTTAAGTTGGGTAAAATAGCTACAGTTAGCGGACGATACTATGCGATGGATAGAGACAAACATTGGGACCGTATAGAAAAGGCTTATAGAGCTTTTGTTTATTCAGAAGGTCAGGTAGCGTCCTGTGCGTTAGCAGCAGTAGACAAAAGTTATGAGTCTAAAGTTATAGATGAATTTGTATTGCCGACAGTAATTGTAGGAGAAAATGGAGAACCAATCGCCCAGATAAAAGATGGAGACAGCATTATATTTTTTAATTTTAGGGCAGATAGGGCAAGAGAGATAACTAGTGCCTTTATTGAAGAAGAATTCGATGGTTTTGAAAGGTCTGGAAGACCTAAGGTGAATTATGTATGTTTAACAGAATATGATGTGAATTTTAACTGTCCGAAAGCCTTCCCACCACAAAATTTAGAGAATACCATGGGGAAAGTTTTGGAAAAAAATGGCCAAAAACAATTGAGGATAGCTGAGACAGAAAAATATGCTCATGTAACTTTTTTCTTCAATGGTGGAGTGGAGGAACCAAGTGATGGAGAAGAGAGGTGTCTTATTCCTTCTCCGAATGTGGCAACATATAATCTCAAACCTGAAATGAGTGCGTATGAAATCACAGATACTTTGCTTAAAAAAATGGAAGAAAATGAATATGATGTAGTAGTACTCAATTTTGCTAATGCTGATATGGTAGGACATACAGGTAACATGGAGGCAACTGTAAAAGGTTTGGAAGCAGTGGACGTATGTATAGGTAAAATAGCTGATGAGATGCTAAGGCGTGGTGCGACACTCTTAATAACGGCAGATCATGGAAATGCAGAGTGTATGATAGATACTGAAACAGGATCACCCCTTACGTGTCATACCTTAAACAAGGTGCCATTCATAATTGTGGATGATTACTTTAAGGGAAGGGTATTGCGCAGTGGGGCTGCACTTTGTGATATAGCACCTACAATGTTAGATCTTCTGGAAATTGATATTCCTAAAGAAATGACAGGCAAATCACTTTTGGAGATTAAAAAAGCTAAATTTTAAAATGTATTAATAGAATAATCTTAAATTATGTATGAAAGGAAAAATTAATATGAGTTTTATTAGTGAAGTTTATGCCAGAGAGATACTTGATTCGAGAGGTAATCCTAATGTAGAAGTTGATGTCACACTAGAAGATGGCAGTGTGGGCAGAGCGGCTGTACCTTCTGGGGCGTCTACAGGAGCTTTTGAAGCTGTAGAACTTAGAGATGGTGATAAAACGCGTTATAGTGGAAAAGGCGTTTTGAAAGCAGTTGAAAATGTAAATGAAATAATTGCTCCGGAGATAGAAGGGCTTAATGTTTACGATCAGCCTGGATTAGATAGAGTACTGAAAGAGATCGATGGGACAGATAATAAAGGTAAGCTTGGAGCAAATGCGATTCTTGGGGTATCACTTGCAGCTGCAAAAGCGGCGGCTGATTCTTTGGGTTTGTCTTTGTTTCAGTATGTCGGAGGGGTTAATGCCAAAGAACTCCCTGTTCCCATGATGAATATTTTAAATGGTGGAAAACATGCTGATAATAATGTGGATATTCAAGAATTCATGGTAATGCCTGTAGGCGCAGAAAATTTTAGAGAGGCTCTGCGTATGGGTACTGAAATTTATCACTGCCTAAAATCAGTATTGAAAGAAAAAGGGCTTGCTACATCTATTGGAGATGAAGGTGGTTTTGCCCCCAATCTTTCCTCTAATGTTGAAGCCTTGGAAGTAATAGTAGATGCTATTAAAAAAGCTGGTTATAAACCTGGTGAACAAGTTGGATTGGCTATTGATGTGGCGGCAACTGAAATGTTTGAAAACAACGTATATAATCTCGTAGGCGAGGGTGTCAAGAAGACTGCGGACGAAATGATTGATTACTATGAACAGCTTATCAATAAATTTCCTATTGTATCGATAGAAGATGGCTTAGCAGAAGATGATTGGGAAGGCTGGGCAAAAATGACTCAGAAACTAGGAGGGAAAATTCAGCTAGTAGGTGATGATTTATTTGTAACAAATCCAGTGCGGCTTAAAAAGGGAATATCTAAAGGTTGTGGAAATTCCATTCTAATAAAATTTAATCAGATTGGAACATTGACAGAAACGCTTGATGCTATAGAGATGGCCAAGAAAGCAGGATATACTATTGTTATTTCCCATCGTTCTGGAGAAACTGAAGATGTAACGCTTGCACATCTTGCAGTTGCAGTAAATGCGGGACAAATTAAGACCGGTGCCCCTGCTCGGACGGACAGGGTAGCAAAATATAATGAATTAATGAGAATAGAAGAAGAACTGGGAGAAATAGCAGTATATTCCGGTAGTAGTGTATTGAAAAACGGATAAGAATCGGTAAAGAAATAAGTTAGAATAATGGAGAACTCAGTAGAAAAGTTATTACTGAGTTCTTTGTTATGATATTGTAGATTAAGTAATGGCCTAATATTGAAATAAAAGACAACAATTATAAAATTATTATGGCTTAGTGCAGTAAATCTTGCGTCAAAGGGAGCCCTGTGCTAAAATAGCTATGCTGAGTATAAAGAAGCATAGAATAAGGTTATCTATGAAATCAAATAAACTCATTTGAATATTACAGGTAACATGATTCAGGGAGGTGAAAAAATGACTATATTTATAGTAGTTATTCTTACTATTAGTTCAATAGGACTGATTGCTACTGTTCTTCTTCAGTCTGGAAAAAGTGCCGGAATGTCTGGTTCAATTGCTGGAGCTGGGGAGCAGGTATTTGGAAAATCTGCAGCAAAAGGTATGGAAGGATTATTTTCCAAACTTAGCATTTTGGCTGCAGTATTATTTCTGGTAAGTTCTCTTGCCTTGTGTATTTACCTCAAATAATTTGGTTCTTAAGATTATTCTAGGTTAAATATAATTGTATTTCTCAACACACCAGGCAAGGTGGTTAGTTTTTGCTTGGTTATTTTTTTTAGGAGGGAGTAGACTAATGGACTTCGAATTATTACCATTATGGGGGGTTGCAGCCGGTATTTTAGGGCTGTTTGTGGCAGTGTATTTTGCTAAAAGTGTACTTAAAGAAAGCCCTGGAAATAGCAAGATGCAGGAAATTTCCAAAGCTATACAAGAAGGGGCTATGGCTTTTTTAAATCGCCAGTATAAAACACTTATTCCATTTGTTATTATTATTTTCATTGTACTATTTGCGGCTAAAAGTTGGGAGTCTGCAATATCATTCTTGGTAGGTGCTGTTTCTTCAGGATTTGCTGGATATGTAGGTATGAGCATTACGACCAGAGCTAATGCTCGTACTACAGAAGCGGCCCGTACCAGTTTGAACAAAGCTTTGGGTGTATCATTCAGAGCTGGGGCAGTAATGGGTATGGCTGTTGCAGGATTAGGTCTCTTAGGTGTTTCTGGACTGTTTTTGTTATTTGGGGATGCAGAAACGATTAATTCTTTTGCATTTGGGGCTAGTGCAATAGCACTGTTTGCCCGTGTTGGTGGAGGTATTTATACCAAAGCTGCAGACGTTGGTGCTGACCTTGTAGGGAAAATAGAAGTAGGTATTCCAGAAGATGATCCCCGCAACCCGGCGGTTATCGCGGATAATGTTGGGGATAATGTTGGGGATACTGCGGGAATGGGTGCAGATCTTTTTGAGTCATATGCAGCTACATCTATTGCCGGGATGCTTATCGGATTTTCCGTATTTGGTGGGCATGGTGTAGGTGAAGTATTATTCATTGCTATCGGTGTTGTTGGAATAATCAGTTCAATATTAGCTAGTTTCCTTGTTAGGACTGGAGAAGATGCTAATCCTCAGGTAGCCTTAAACAAAGGCCTTTGGGGGACAAATATACTAACTGCAGCTGGTTCTTATGCGATGGTACACTTATTGTTGCCGGCTTCCTTTGACACAGGCTCGATAATTATTACTCCAAACAGAGTTTTTGTGGCTATACTTTGCGGTTTGGCTGTTAACATTCTTATCGGAATCATTACTGAATATTTTACATCCAATCAGAAGAAACCTGTGCAAGCAATTGCTAAGGCATCTGAAACTGGAGCAGCCACTAATTTAATCGCAGGATTGGCTGTAGGGCTAAAGAGTACAGCGCTTCCTGTAATTACAATATGTGCAGCAACCCTTATTGCTCATGAAGCTGCCGGAGTTTATGGTATTGCAATGGCTGCAATGGCAATGCTTTCTACAGCAGGTATAATTGTGGCAATTGATTCGTTCGGACCGGTTGCTGACAATGCCGGTGGTATTGCGGAAATGGCTGGACTTGATGCTAGTGTACGTAAAACAACGGATAAACTTGATGCAGTGGGAAATACTACAGCCGCAGTTGCCAAAGGATTTGCTATTGGTTCAGCAGCTTTGACTTCACTGGCTTTGTTTAATGCCTTTGCAGAACTAGCACATTTACAATCAATAGATATTCTTGTTCCCAGAACAATTGTGGGATTATTTATAGGTGCCGCTCTTCCTTTCCTTTTCTCAGCTTATGCTATGGAAGCTGTTGGAAAAGCAGCTTTTGAAATGATTGGAGAGGTTCGTCGGCAGTTTAGAGAAATACCTGGTATTATGGATGGTTCAGGAAAACCTGATTATGCTGCCTGTGTTGATATTTCTACCAGAGCCGCAATTAGACAGATGATAGTTCCAGGCCTATTAGCGGTTTGTACTCCGCTTCTTGTTGGATTTTTACTTGGAAAATCAGCAATGGGTGGGATGTTAGCTGGAGGCACAGCAGCAGGTTTCTTGATGGCACTATTTATGTCTAATGCAGGTGGAGCATGGGATAATGCTAAGAAATATATTGAAGAAGGACACCATGGCGGTAAAGGAACTGCTGCGCATGAAGCTGCTGTCATTGGTGACACAGTAGGTGATCCCTTTAAGGATACATCAGGTCCTTCACTGAATGCTTTAATTAAGGTAATGGGTACAATTTCATTAATTATTGCGCCTTTCCTACGTTAAGAATTACAGATAAACTAGAAGGCACTTCCTGCTTGTGATGATAAGATCCTCCTTAAGTAGACAAGGTAAACAACCAAAATCTACTAAAGGAGGATTTCTTATTATTTATAGGTTATTAGATGATCCTGTTTAATGAAAAATCTGCATCAAGGCTTTTACTCTATAATAGTGTTTTTCTACTTTTGGTAGCAAAATCAGTGAATTAGAAACTAAAAGAGAATAAATTAACTTTATTTTCTTATATATTGAAACCTTAGTAATTTTGAAGGATAATAATGTTAGGAAGTGATAAAAATGATTGATGTTCAAGAACTTGTTAAACCAGTATTCGTTAAGGGTAATACTATAGGACTTTTGTTAATACATGGTTTCACAGCTTCACCGGGAGATATGAAACCAATCGCCAAGATTCTGGCTGAATATGGTTACTCTATATACATTCCACTTCTTTCAGGACATGGACATTCTGCAGAGGATATGGCCAAAACAGAATGGAAAGATTGGGTTAGTGATGTGGAAAAAGGCGTTGACTATCTGAGGGAAAGTTGTAGCAAAGTTATTGCAGTAGGTCACTCAATGGGAGGACTTTTGTCTCTTCACCTTGCAAGCGCCGGAAAAATTGATGCTGTAGTGACCATTAATGCCCCTTTTGTTTATCAAAATCAGGAGATTAGGTTTGTAAAACGTTTGGCTGGGAAAAATGAATATATAGAAAAATTAGGTAGAACTGAAGAAATAATAGTTGACCGAGGGGGAATTCCACATTATTCATTTACCAAAGTTCCTGTCTGTTGTTTGGTATCCCTAAACAAGGCGATTACCACGGTTCTCAACGAGTTGAGAAGAATTACTTGTCCAGTACTTGTAATTCAAAGTCTAATGGATAAGACGGTTAATCCTCGTAGCGGAAGGATGATTGAAAAAAGTATTAAAAGAGGTAAAGTTGAGATAATATATTGGGAAAAGGCAGATCACTATTTACCTCTAGGCCCAGAGAAGCATAAAGTTGCAGAAAAAATTAATGATTTTTTGATAAAATATAGAGAGTTATGATAAGAAATATATTGTTTACCTCAATAATGGAAAACGAAAGGAAGATAAAATGTTATCAAGAGAAGAGTCTTATATTGAGTTAAAAAAATATGTAAAAAATAAAAATCTTTTAAAACACATGTTGTCTGTAGAAGCAGTAATGAATGGACTTGCTGAACATTTTGGAGAGGATAAGGAATTATGGGGGTTGACAGGGCTTTTACATGATATTGATTATGATCAAACAAAAGATAGTCCGGAAATTCATTCCCTTAAAGGTGCGGAAATCTTGGGAAGTTTGGATTTCCCAGAGGATATGATTTATGCTGTAAAAGTACATAATTGTATTCATGGACTTCCGAGAAAATCATTGTTGGACAAAGCTCTCTATGCAGCTGATCCAGTTTCTGGCTTGGTAGTAGCAGGAGCACTTGTAAAGCCAGATAAGAAATTAGAAAATGTTGATATAGTATTTCTTAGTAAAAAATTCAGAGAAAAATCTTTTGCAAAAGGTGCAAATAGGGAACAAATAAAGACCTGTAGTGAATTAGGGTTAGAATTGGAAGACTTTTTAATAATCTCACTTAATTCTATGAAAAAAATTGCAGTGGAGTTGGAACTCTGAAAATAGTGTTATTAAAAATAAAGTCTTTTAGATGATTAATAGTGATAAACGCTAAAATTTATATATTTTATATATTTTATAGAATTATAGAATTATAGAATTATAGAATTATAGAATATAGTTAGTTGTTAACATTTAAGAGTACAGTTGGGAGGCAAACTATGGAAGATGGAATTAAGCTTATTGCCGATAATAGAAAAGCATGGCATGATTATTATGTGGAAGAAAAATATGAAGCAGGAATAATACTCACAGGGACTGAAATAAAGTCAATTAGAGCTAGAAGAGTTAATCTGAAGGATGGATATGCAGAAATAATTGCCGAAGAAATATGGCTCAATCAGGTGCACATAAGCCCTTATGAGCAGGGGAACAGATTCAATCATGATCCGATAAGAAAACGTAAGCTTTTGTTACATCACACAGAAATAAGTAAAATGACTGATAAAGTCCAGCAAGCTGGAATGACACTTATCCCTTTAAAAGTCTACCTTAAACATGGGCTTGCCAAGGTGGAAATAGGTTTGTGTAAGGGTAAAAAGACATATGACAAAAGACAGGATATGGCCAAAAGAGATGCCAACAGAGAAACAGAGAGGGAGCTGAGGGATAGGAACAAAGGATAAAATTGGATATTCAGATAATTATTAGGGAGAATGTGGTGTTGTGTACTTCTTTATTACTCAGTTTACAGATCACCTGCTTCCTATTTGTTGTTGAGTATTGGCTATGAAATAGGGGTTAGAAAATATTGTATAATTTATTTATTTATTCCTTGGGAAATATATTCATATTTTTGTAGAAAGTTTGGCTATAATTTATTGTTATGCAAGTTGTGTATAGTTTGATTCACATAATTAGTGCAAAACTTAACATACATAATTAAAATAATTAGTTGAAAAATTTAATTTACATAAGTAAAATAATAGATATAATTGGTTGATTATTAATAAAAGTATTGAATGATGAGGAGCTAGAGTAAATGTTTAAAGTACATAGTCTTAAGACTAAATTGACCGTTTTAACAGTGGTTATAAGTATTGTAGGTCTTTTGCTATTGTCTATGGGTGTGTTTTATAAGGCTAAGGGTATAATACAGTCGGAAATGGATGGGACAACACTTGGAAAAGTTGCAGAGATGACTGCAATTGTTGAAGCAGAGTTAAAAGTAGCTGAAGTACAGGTTGAAGTAATGAGTGATCTTCAAGTTGTACGAGAGGGTGATATTAAAGGACTTACAAATTATATAAGTTCCAGACAAGAAAATTTGGGAAAATATTTAATGTTTTTTGTCTCAGATGCTAAAGGAAATTATACTACGACCCTTGGGGGCGGAGGAAATATAGCTGACAGGGAATACTTTGAGCCAGTAATGGAAGGTGAAACTGTTATTTCTGATCCTGTGGTCTCAAAGTCTACGGGTAAGAAAATAGTGGTCATAGCGACTCCTATTAGGGATGAAAATGGGGTAGTAAGCGGCATTTGTGCCGGAGAGATTGAAATCAGGAATTTATTTGCTCCTTTATACGAAATGAAATACGGAAATACAGGTTATTCCTTTATGCTTGATGAAAAAGGTAATGTTATAGCTCATCCTGATGAAGAGAAAGAGCTGGCAGTTAATTTGCTAGAAAGCAGTGAACAGGGAACAAAAGAATTAGCAGGTAAAATGATTAGTGGAGAGACTGATATATATAAATGTGTGTTAGACGGAAAAAATATAATGGTTAGTTTTTCTCCGCTAAAAACAACAGGGTGGTCAGTTGCGACAGCTATAGATGATAGTGAGATAAATGAAAAAATTGGTGGACTTATAGGTTTTTTGATAATTGTAATATTATTGTTTCTTCTTTTAGTGGCTCTTTCAATTTATATAGGACTTTCTAAAGCACTTAAACCTGTAAATAATCTTGTGCAGGCTACGACTAAAATTGCTCAGGGGGACTTGACTGCAAGAGTAGAGGTGAAGAGCAATGATGAATTTGGAATATTGGCTGACAATTATAATAAAATGGTTGAAAGTATAAAAAATCTTATTGGTGGAATTAGTGAAATTGCAGTTACAGTAGATCAAGCTTCTAAGAATACAAAAGAAAATGCCTTGGAAGCCAGTGCATCATCTGAAGAAACAGCAAGAGTTGTGGGAGAATTAGCCACAGGGGCTTCTGAACAGGCTAGTGCTACTGTAAATGTAAATGAACAAATTAATCATATTGTGGAAGGACTTTCCGCCATTAATAAAGAGATGATAATTAGTGAGCAACTAATGAAAGTTGCAGTCGGGAAAATGAATATAGGAATAGATGCGGTAGAGATGCAGAAACAAAAAATGAATGAAAATCTTAAAGCATCGGGAGAAGCTGGGAATGCGGTTCGCCAAATGGCAGATAAAGCTAGAGAAATTGGAGATATAGTAGAAGTAATTAACGGTATTGCTGAACAAACAAATTTATTGGCCTTAAATGCTGCAATAGAAGCTGCCAGAGCAGGGGAAGCAGGAAGAGGATTTGCTGTTGTGGCTGAAGAAGTTCGTAAACTTGCAGAACAGACTGGAAAATCTATTGTTAACGTAGTAAATATTGTAAATGAGGTGCAAGAGGGAACGCATAATGCTGTCAAAGAAATGAATGTAGCAGAAATGGCAGTTACTGAACAACAAAAGTCTCTTGAGAGTATTGTAGAAGCGTTTGATGAATTGAAAAAAGCAGCAAGCCAAGTGGCAGAAAAAGTTAGGATAGCTGCAGATGATACTACTAATTTAACTAAAAATTCAGAGACTGCAGGTCAGTCGGTAAGCAATATAGCTTCAATTTCTCAACAAATGGCTGCAAGCACAGAGGAAGTAGCGGCAAGTACAGAAGAGCAAGCAGCGGTAATGCAGGAGATTACTAAATCGGCAGATCATATGGCTGAGTTGGCGGATAAATTGACTTTAGACATGAGAAAATTTAAAGTATGATGCAAAAAACCATAATATGGTACTATAAATCCAATGAAATTGTGTTATACTATTATAGCTAACATTATATGGGGGCGTTTCAGATTCGCTCGGGGGAGCGATGGCATGGGTGGCGTGCCGAGATTCCGCTTGATCTCGTTAAACAGCGGACACTTTTTAAGTGCCAAACAAAATAATTACGCTTTAGCAGCTTAATTGCAGCTAACATCCTTCCTTCTGCGCCTGCGGTGAAGGGTCTGGGTGTCATAATAGCAGGCTGTCCTGTTCAAACCACCGTCTGAGGTTAAACGGGAGAGATTAATCAGACTGGCTTCAAAGGAATCCCGCTTTCAGGAGTCCTAGAAGCGAGAAACAAATTGGAAGCTACGCTCGTAGAGGCTCATGTGGTTGCCTTTCGATACAGGGGTGCAATTCCCCTCGCCTCCACCAACTATGTCGCAGAGAATTGATACAATGCTTGTATTCGTTCTCTGCGACATTTTTATGCCCAAAAACGCCTTATTTGCAGGCTTTTCGGGCTGTTTTCATTATAAACCTCGCTTGCCGGAAGCTCCGGCAGACATCGATTCTTGCTTTTGAAACTCCGATTTTCCTTTCATTCGCCGCTGTCCCTCCGACAAATCGTTAACGAGCAGTATTTTGGTGCATTTTTTGCGCTTTGGTGCATCTTTGGTGCAAATCGAATTTTCACAGTTCATCTGCGGAAGCAACGTAATAAAAAAGCTCCCCGCATCGCTTTCGACGCAGGGAGTCTATGCCCATCGCTTATTCAATTTCGCTGCCGTCCATCAGGGTAAAAACCAGACGCCCGTCGGCGTGTACGGTCGCCTTTTCCACGACTGCCAACCATAGCCTCTCGTCAAATTCCGTAAGCGACCCGCGCTGCTGCTCCATCGTGTCAATAAAAGCTGTGAGCACCGTGCGCTGGATTTTTCGTTTTTCCATTTCGGCTTTAAGCTCATCGATGCGTTTTACCACTGCATTGTACTTTGACACAAGTTCCTCCTGCCGCTTTTTATACGCTTTCTGATCCTGCGCCGCCGACGCGTTTTCAGCGATGTGCTTGCGGTTCATTTCGATAAGCACCTCGGCTTCTGCGTTCTTTGCCGCAAGCTCATCGTCAATGGCGGCGCTGTCAAAAAGGTCGGCAAGCGCCAACCGGCACTCACGGATAACCTCAT
>JBAYAL010000009.1:0-11975 GCA_041669825.1 Eubacteriales bacterium
AGATGGGGTCAGCAACGCGGATGTAGCAGTTAAAGATGGCAAAATTGCAGAAATAGCAAAGAAGATTTCTGCTGAAAAAACGGCATCAAAAGAAATAGATGCAAAAGGTCTGCATGTTTTGCCAGGACTTATTGATGCACATGTTCATTTTAATGAACCAGGTAGTAGAACGGAATGGGAGGGATTGACCACTGGTAGCTCTAGTCTTGCTGCCGGAGGCATAACTACTTTTTTTGATATGCCACTGAATAGTGACCCAGAGTTAACTAATGCAGAAGAATTTAAGAAGAAAAAAGAAGTCGCAGACCAAAAAAGCATTGTAGATTATGGAATTTTGGGAGGTCTTGTTCCAGAAAATTTTGCAGATCTTAAAGGACTTAAAGATTGTGGAGTTGTAGCTTTCAAAGGCTTTATGTGTCATAGCGGTATAGATGCTTTTCATTATTTTGACGATAAAACACTAATGGAAGGTATGGAAAAAATAGCTGAGATTGATGGGATTCTAATGCTTCATGCAGAGAGCCCTGAAATTACTACTAAACTTGCTGCGGACTGTGTTAAAGAAGGTCGTGTTACTGTTAGAGATTTTGTAGCATCACGTCCAGTAATATCCGAAATTATGGCAGTCGAAAAAGCAGTAGCACTAGCTGAAGTAACTGGTTGTAAGGTTCATATTGTGCATGCAAGCAGTGGAGAAGTAGTGGAATGTGTTACACGAGCTAAAAAAAGGGGGGTAAATATTTCAGTTGAAACATGTGGTTCTTATCTTGCTCTAAATATTGAAGATTTTGAAGAGATTGGTCCTCTTTGTAAATGTTGTCCTCCTGTCAGAGAACAAAAACATGTTGAATCTCTTTGGAAAGCAATCGAAAATGGAGAAATTGATACAATAGGTTCTGATCATTCTCCAGCTCCCGCATCATTGAAAGAAATGGGACCAGGAAAAAATATTTTCAATACTTGGGGTGGAATATCATCTGCTCAGTCTACACTAAATGTAATGTTAGAAGAAGGATATTACAAACGTAATATTTCCCTTGAAACTATTACAAAAGTGACATCAGCAAACCCAGCAAAAAGATTTGGTCTTTATCCTAAAAAGGGGACAATTGCAGTGGGTAGTGATGCAGATTTTGCAATTGTTGATTTAAATTCATCTTTTACTCTAAAAAAAGATGATCTCTATTACCAGCACAAACACAGTCCTTTTGTAGGAAAGAATTTTAGAGGTAAGGTTCTTTATACTATCCTTCGTGGAAATACAGTTTTTGAAAATAATAAGGTAAACACTAAAGCTAAAGGAAAAATGGTAATAATAGGAGGATGAAAAATTGAGTACAGAAGACAAAGTATTTGTAGAAGAAATTGTTAATCCGGATCCAAGATTATTCAATCAGGATCTTAGCCCTGCAAAGGAAAGAAAATGGGGAGTATTTAGTTTATTTGCTATGTGGATGTCTGATGTCCATAGTGTAGGTGGCTACACTTTTGCGGCAGGTTTATTTTTCTTGGGTTTAGGTGCTTGGCAGGTTTTCCTGGCTGAAATCATCGGAATTATGATTGTGTTTTATTTTGCTAATTTATCAGGAAAGATAGGCTATAAAAATGGTATTCCTTACCCGGTTGTTGCGCGCGTAGGTTTTGGAGTCTTTGGAAGCAATGTTCCAGCTCTTGTTCGTGGATTTTTAGCAGTATTTTGGTATGGCATTCAAACATATCTAGCCTCATTAGCTATTACTGCTATTCTAATTGCAGTTTTCCCGGGAATGGAATCACTAACCCAGCAATCATTCTTAGGGCTAAGTTATCTAGGTTGGATTGGGTTTATGATTCTCTGGGGATTACAGTTATTTGTTATATATCATGGTATGGAAATTGTTAGAAGATTTAATGACTTTGCTGGCCCATTAGTATACGTTTTAATGTTTGGACTTGTTATTTGGCTGTTTAAAGAAGCTAATTGGCATATCGATCTAAATATTAGTCCAGTAGATGTATCGGGAGGACAGGCAGTTCTTGCCTTCTTTACTGCCATCTCCTTGGTTGTTGCTTATTTCTCAGCAATTTTATTGAATGTGTGTGACTTTACCAGATTTACACCTGACTTTAAAACAGTAAAGAAAGGTAACTTCTGGGGATTACCTGTTAACTTTACACTCTTCTCCTTGGCAAGTGTTCTTACTACGGCAGGTGCTTATGTAGTCTTTGGAGAAGCAATTACAGATCCGGTTCACCTTGTTCAAAAAATTGATAATACTACTATTATGGTTATTGGAGCGGTTGGATTTGCGATTGCTACGATGGGTATCAATATTGTTGCTAATCTTGTTTCGCCCGCCTATGATCTGGCTAATCTTTCACCCAAACACATCACTTTCCGTCGGGGAGCAATGATTACTGCAGTTCTTTCTATAGTTGTTATGCCTTGGAAAATATTTGCGAATCCTGCAGCAGTACAGTATTTCCTTGGTGGAATGGGTGCCTTCATGGCTCCAATCTTTTCTATAATGATTGTAGATTACTTTATGATTAAAAAAGGAAAAATTGATGTTCAAGAGCTTTATCAATACGGACCAGAGCATAAATATTGGTACCAGAATGGTTTTAATAAAAAAGCTCTTGTAGCTTTGATTCTAGGAACAGTTATCACAGGACCAATTGCCTTGTTGAATTATTTTCATACTTTAGCTCCTTTCTCATGGTTTATCGGAGTAATTGTAACAGGAATAATTTATTGGTTTATTGCTCGTGATGAGAAAGCTCCTGAAGAAGCTTAATACAAAGATTGAAAAATCATCAGTTATCCCACCTATCAAGTGCATTATTAAAGTAGAAATGCAACTGAAATAAATGATAAAATTAAAAAATAAGGTACAGACATTGTTTTCTAATGTCTGTGCTTTCCTTTATGTTACTTTCTACAATAATCTGTAATATATGTTCCGAAAGTGTTAAAATTAGATTTGATCTATTAACAAAATTATAAACAAACGGGGGTTTGAAAAATGGAAAAAGTTAGAGTTGGAATTATTATTTGTGATAGGTATCATACCTGCGCTGGAGGTAAATGTCTAAAATCACTCAATAACAGAGAAGGGGCTTTTAGAAGATACAAAGATAAAGAAGTTGAACTTGTTGGGTATACTACCTGCAATGGTTGTCCTGGAGGAAATGTGGAGTATGCACCTGATGAGATGGTTAAAAACGGAGTTGATGTAATTCATTTAGCCACTGGTATGATAGTTGGGTATCCGCCTTGTACCCGTATAAAATATTTTAAAAATTATTTGGAAAAGAAATATGGTGTTGAAGTAGTTGTTGGTACTCATGCTATCCCTGAAAAATATTATAAGGAGCACATGAAGTTAAACAGTTGGAACACTGAAGGATGGAAAGAGCTTCTAAAAGATGTTATAGTTGATGATGAAGAACGTTTAGCTTACAATTAATCGCTATAACGAAAGCTATAGCAACAATAAACGCCTGAACCAATTTGGTCAGGCGTTTATCATAATAATAGTTTAAAATTCAATCCTAATTCATAAATTGGATTTAATAAATTAAAATATATTTCAATTTATATTTAGAAGGTCATAAGCTCAATTCACAGAAATTACATGTTATATACACTATGATTAGAACTATCCATGCCTATATATTGAGTATTCAAGAGGCAAAAGCTACTTTTGACAATTAACCCGGATATATTTTAATTTATTATTAAGGACGTAAACTGTTATAGAGAAAATTAATAACGACCTTTATCAAAAGAAGATATAAATTGCAAATTATTATTAGTAAACATGGACAGAATAATATATACTAGAATTATCTTTTCCCTAGTATCTCATAAAATAAATACTAAGATAAGTTAAATTAAATAGTCTGTGCTTTGTTAATGATGCAAGTAAGGGGATTTATTATGGAACTGACAGTTAAGGATATTTTGAAAATGGATTCTTTGCGAGAAGCAAGGATTGTTGCAGGAGATTGGAAAATAGATAACATAGTAAAGGGAATAACAATAATTGAAGCTCCTGATATTGTAGAATGGCTGTCAGGAGGAGAGGTACTGCTTACAAGCCTTTATTCTGTGCATACAGAAAACCAATCGTATTGGCAGGAATATATAAAAAAGATGACAGATAAAGGTGTAAGTGCTTTAATAGTTAAAATTGGTAGAGTTGTTGAAAAAATACCTGAGGAAATAATTGAATCTGCTAATCAGTTTGGTTTGCCAGTACTTGAGATAAGAAAAGAAACAAAATATATAGATATAATGTACCCTGTTATGTCTGAGCTTTTCAATAAGCAATTGTCTAAACTTCAGTATTATAAAAAAGTTCAGGAGCGTTTTACAGAACTTGTAATAGCGGGTGAAGGGCTTGAAGGCGTCGCAAAAGTTTTGGAAGATTTAATAGGTAACCCGGTAATTATATATGATAAGAACTACTTTGTTTTATCTTCTACTAATGATAAGCTGAACAAATTTATTGAAATTGAAGATAGTTCTAAAAGAGAAAAACTCAATGAAAAGTTTTATTACTTTAGGCAGCAAGTTTTGTTTCCTGATTGTGATGATGTTAAATTGTCTCAGATAATAGTTCCGATTCAGCAAATCAATCAAATAAAAGCTTACCTTGCAGTAGTAGAAAAAAACAGGTTATTATCAGAAAGCGAATATATGATATTAGAGAATGCTGCAACAGTAATATCTTTGGAAATGGTAAAAAGGTTTGCTATTGGTGAGGTAGAGAAAAAATTTAAATATGATTTACTTGATTCACTAGTTTCTGGAAATTTTCAAGAAAAAATCCTCTTGGAGAGGGCCTCTCTTATAGGGTGGAATATTATTGGGACATACTGCGTAGTATTGATGGAATTTGAAAACATGAATGATTATTTATCTGATCAAAGTCGTAGGAGTAATGCAGTATCTGAATTAATTAATATTGTATCTAATGTTGCTCGGGATTATGCAAAACACTATGTTAGAATTAGAAGTGATTCTTTATATATTCTATGGTCAGTGAGTGGAAAAAAAGAAGAAGTGATACAAGATATTAAAAAAGCGAACCTGAAAATTCAGGTTAAGCTAAAAAATAAGTTTAAAAATATTAAAGTGCTTACTGGGGTTGGTGGGATAGCAACTGATATTAATGAAATATCCAGGAGTTATAGAGAAGCGCAGGATGCTATTAACTTTGCAAAGATTTTAAAAGAACAATTTGTTAGTTTTTCAGAAATGGGAATTATGCGTCTGCTTTGCAATTTTGCTGAAAATAGTTCTTTGGAAGAGTATGTGCCCGCATCAATTACTAAATTACAGAAATATGATGAAGATTATGATTGCAGTTTATTAAATACTCTGGAAGTTTTTTTGGAGTGTAATGGGAATGCAAGTCAGACAGCAAAAAAAATGTTTGTGCATTATAAGACGGTATTGCATAGATTAGAAAGAGTTAAAGAAGTAGGTGAATTGGATATAAATAATAAACAGGATAGATTGGAAGTAGAGTTGGGTCTTAGAATAATAACAATTTTAGGTAAAAAAAAAATGGGTCCCAACAGGGCTTGATAACAAATAAAAATTAAAGCTAAATACATAAATGAACAAGTTAGAGTGTGTTAAAAAAAGTTAAAGAGGTCGATTACTAAATACGTAAATTTAGAAAGTATGATATTTTATAAGAATTTTTGCATACTTTATTGAAAATTGTTAGTACTCTGGATATAATTGATATGTTGTAAATAAAGGCAGAAATGAGATTTAAAATGCAAGTATTAAAGCAACACATATGCAATAGCGGTAGAGTAATTGGGAAAGATATATTAAAGGTAGACAGTTTTTTAAATCATCAGATTGATGTGGGTCTATTTCAAGAAATAGGTAAAGAATTCAAAAACAGGTTTGCAAAAGAAAAAGTAACCAAGATTCTTACTATAGAAGCCTCAGGAATTGGTATAGCTTGTATTACAGCTCAGTATTTTAATAATGCTCCTGTGGTTTTTGCTAAAAAATTTACAGCCAAAAATCTTAATTCTAGTGTTTACGAGAGTAAAGTATATTCTTTTACTAAAGACATTCTATATAGTATTAGAGTAGACAAAAATTATTTAGATTCAGGGGATAATGTTCTCATTGTCGATGATTTCCTAGCTAATGGTAATGCAGTGCTTGGCCTTCTTGATATTGCAAGACAGGCAGGAGCTCAAATAGTAGGGGTGGCTATAGTTATAGAAAAAAGTTTTCAAGGTGGTAGAGAAACTGTGCTTTCCCAAAATGTGCGCTTGGAATCATTGGCTAGAATAAAGTCTTTGGATAAAGGAAAAATAACTTTCGTAGACTAGTAAGATATTGGCGTTAATTTAAAATTAAAAATACATAGGGGGAAAAATTATGAAGAGGATTTTTACAATAATGTTTGTTGCGTTAATGGCAGCGGCATTGGTAGTCGGATGTTCACCTAAAGCACAGACACCGACTAACGAACCAACCCAAGAGAAGATGAAAGTTGGGTTTATTTATATCGGACCAGTAGGTGACGGGGGCTATACTTATGCTCACGATTTAGGTCGCAAATATTTGGAAGAAAACCTTAATGTGGAGGCAATTGTTAAAGAAAGCGTCCCTGAAGACCAGGAATCAGAAAAAGTTATGAGGGATATGATTGATCAAGGTGCTAAAGTAATTTTTGCTACAAGTTTTGGTTATATGGACCATGTTGAAGCTGTTGCAAAAGAATTCCCGGATGTTGTATTTATGCATTGTTCAGGATATTTGCAGGGGGAAAATTACGGCAACTATTTTGGTAGAATGTATGAGCCAAGATATCTGTCAGGTATAGTAGCAGGTATGAAAACAACTTCAAATGAAATTGGTTATGTAGCTGCTTATGATATCCCAGAAGTAATCAGAGGAATTAATGCTTTTACACTCGGCGTTCAGTCGGTTAACCCTGACGCTGTAGTAAAAGTTAAATGGACAAACACTTGGTTTGACCCTGCTAAAGAAAAAGACGCAGCAGTTGCGCTTCTGGATGAAGGCTGTGATGTAATTGCTCAGCATCAGGATACATCTGGACCACAAGTAGCGGCTGAAGAAAGAGGAGCATTTTCTATAGGATATAACTCTGATATGTCGGCAACTGCTCCAAAAGCTTATATGACAGCACCTGTCTGGAATTGGGGTCCTTACTATGTAAAACAGGTTCAGGCTGTTATGGATGGAACTTGGAAATCTGAGTCATATTGGGGTTCCATGGCTGATGGGATAGTGGAATTAGCACCACTAACCGAAAATGCTCCTGAGGGTGCTCAGGCTGCAGTTGATACTGCCACGGCTGCTATTGATTCAGGTGATTTGGTTGTATTTGCTGGACCGATTAAAGACCAAAGTGGAGAAATTAAAGTTCCGAAGGGAACAACCGTATCTGATGGAGACCTCCTTGCTATGAAATGGTTTGTTCAGGGTGTAGAAGGAGAAATCGGAAAATAGGGGAATTATAATGAAAAGCGGTTCTGCATTTATATTTATGAAAGATATAACCAAAGTATTTGGAACGGTTACTGCAACAAATAGTATGAGTTTTGAAGTTGAAAAAGGTGAAATTCATGCACTTTTGGGCGAAAATGGGGCCGGAAAAAGTACTTTAATGAATATGCTGTCAGGGATTTATATCCCTGACAGTGGCCATATTTTAATAGACGGAAAAGAAGTGAATTTTTCTTCTCCTCGCGATTCTATAAAGGCTGGTGTGGGAATGATACACCAGCACTTTAAGCTTGTGGATATTTTGACAGGTTTAGAAAATATTATGCTTGGGCAGAAATATGGGCTGTTTATTAACAAAAAACTGTTGAATATACAAATTAGAAAGATAATGGATAAATATCATTTGGAAATTGATATGAGTAAATATGTATATGATATGTCTGTAGGTGAAAAACAAACTTTAGAAATTCTGAAAACTTTATATAGGGGTGCAAAAATACTTATTCTTGACGAACCTACAGCGGTGCTTACTCCTCAAGAAACTGTAAATTTGTTTAGAATAATGATAAGAATGAAAGAACAAGGTTGCGCAGTAATATTTATTAGTCACAAAATGAATGAAGTGATGGAAATATCTGATAGAGTTACGGTACTGCGTAAAGGCCAAACTATTGGAACGTTAAAAAAGAGCGAAACAAATCCTCAGGAATTGATTGAGAAGATGGTTGGTCGCCCTATTGATTTATCGATAAAACGTATTGAAAGAATAACTGATAATGTGGTTCTCAAAGTTAAAAATTTGAGAGCAGACAATGAAGAAGGGATAGAAGTACTTAAGGGCTTGAATTTTGATCTGTGTTCAGGAGAAATTCTTGGAGTTGCAGGTATTGCAGGAAGCGGACAAAAAGAACTGTGTGAAGCTTTAGCTGGTCTATATCCTGTTAAAGAAGGTAAAATTGAATTTAAAGGGGAAGACCTTATTGGAAGGAGTCCCAAAGAATATATTACTCGAGGTATAAGCATGAGCTTTATTCCAGAAGACAGACTTGGTATGGGTCTGGTAGCTTCTATGGATATGGTTGATAATATCTTACTTAAACAATACCATTACAATAAGGGCTTTTTAGTAAATAGAAAACCTGCCGGATTAAAAGCTAAGGAAATTATTAAAAAACTTGATATTCAGACTCCGGGAGTGAATTATCCCATTAAAAACCTCTCAGGTGGCAATATACAAAAAGTGCTATTAGGAAGAGAACTCGATGTTTCTCCAGAATTGCTTATTACTGCTTATCCAGTTAGAGGTTTGGATATTAACACAAGTCTTAAAATATATGAAATCTTAAACGAAGAGAAGAAAAAAGGGGTTGCGATATTATATATTGCGGAAGATCTTGATTCTCTTCTTGCTTTAAGTGATAGGATAATGGTAATTTCTAATGGAGAAATTACTGGAATAGTCAAGGCAGAAAATGCTAGAAAAGATCAGATTGGATTAATGATGCTTGGAAAAAAAGAGGATGAGTATGCAGTTTAGAGTAATTAAAAAAGGAGAAATATCCCAGAAAAAATACACACTGATAACATTAACCGCAATATTTTCAGCGCTGGTAACTTCAGGACTATTTTTAGCATTATTGGGCTTAAATCCACTTGAAGTATATTTAGCTATGGTTAAAGGTGCCTTTGGCACTACATATAGGTTAGAGCAGACTATAGTGAAATCTATTCCGTTAGTCGTAACTTCCCTTGGAATAGCAATAGCATTTAAAATGAAATTTTGGAACATTGGTGCTGAAGGTCAAATAATGATGGGTGCTTTTGGTGCCTCGTATTTTGCACTGCAATATCCGGATATGTCCAGACCGCTATTGCTTGTTATTATGATGGTTGCAGCTTTTGTAGGTGGGGCAATATGGGGATTAATACCTGCTTTCTTTAAAGCTAAGTGGGCAACAAATGAAACAATAGTTACTTTGATGATGAATTATGTTGCCCTTAAATGGATTACATATCTTCAGTATGGTCCATGGAAAGATCCAAATGCACTTGGATTTCCTAAAATAGCAAATTTTACAGAAAATGCAATCTTACCAAAAATATTTGGAGTTCATATTGGTTGGATAATAGCTTTGATTCTGGTTGTTTTGATCCATGTTTTTCTTAAACATAGTAAGAAAGGTTTTGAAATCTCTGTATTGGGAGAAAGCTATAACACTGCAAGGTATGCAGGGATAAATATATCTAAAACTATTCTAATTGCCATGTTGTTAAGTGGTGGAATATGTGGTTTGGTAGGAATGTTACAGGTTGCGGGTGTAAGTAAAACGCTTTCTGTTGAAATATCTGGTGGGGTTGGGTACACGGCAATTATTACAACATGGTTGGCTGCGCTTAAAGCTCCTTGGATAGTAATTGTATCGTTCCTTTTTGCGGCGTTGATTCAGGGAAGTTCATTTATTCAGACAGCTTTTGGAATTTCAGCAGCATCTGCTTTACTTTTGGAAGCGATGATTCTGTTTTTTGTATTGGGGAGTGAGTTCTTTACGAGATACAGGGTGGTATTGGAGTATAAACTTCCATTTAAAAAAAAGGAGGAGAGTTAGTATGCTTACAGTTTCCTTTTTAAAGGCAGCGGTAATTGCTGGAACCCCCCTGCTTTTTGCTACTTTGGGGGAAATAATTACAGAAAAAGCTGGCAATTTGAACCTTGGGGTCGAGGGGATGATGTTAATGGGTGCTGTAATTGGTTTTCAGGCTGGATACTATTCTGGGAATCCCCTTCTTGCTGTTGCAGGTGCTGCGTTAGCTGGTGCATTTGGAGCATTAATCTTTGCCTTCTTGACAGTCAGTTTGAGAGCAAATCAGATTGTGTCAGGATTGGCATTGACAATCTTTGGAACGGGTTTTTCCGGTTTTCTTGGACAGGGTATGGTAGGATTTAAAATGGCAGAGAATTTTAATGCTAGTTTTGATGCCCTAAAGATACCTATATTAGGTGATATACCCATAATTGGAGAAATTTTATTTAATCAGGATATACTCGTTTATAGTGCATTTATAACTGCTATAATTCTTGGCATATATCTCTACAGAACTGGTAAAGGTCTGAATTTGCGAGCTGTAGGGGAGAATCCTGCAGCGGCAGATGCAGCTAGTATACGAATTACTAGATATAAATATATTCATATTTTATTTGGTGGTGCTCTCTGTGGCCTTGGAGGAGCGTACCTTTCTTTAGTCCACGTTCCAGTTTGGCAAGAGAATATTACGGCAGGACGGGGTTGGATAGCAGTTGCTCTGGTAATATTCGCTGCTTGGAATCCGTATAAGGCAATATTTGGGGCTTTTCTTTTCGGGGGTTTGGATATTATTGGATTTAGACTTCAGGGGACAGGAGTTTCCATATCTCAATACATATTTGATATGGTTCCATATATAGCGACAATAGTAATTTTGGTTATTGTTTCGATGAAAAAAGATCGAAAAAATGCTCCTCCAAAAGGATTGGGTGAGCCTTATTTTCGTGAGGAACGATAAGAAGATGTTATTCAAATCAAAAAGTTAAAAGAAAATGTTAAAAGCTACTCTTGAAAAATTTTGCAAAGATAGCTTTTTTTCTTTTAATTTTAGTTGGGTGTGTTATTTTTTATATAAAAGTGAGGATAATCTGCCTGATATAGGTTGGGTTTGTTTTGAAAATGCTAATGTTCAGGTTAATTTAAATGCTTTTAAATCGTAGGTGAGCAAATTATCTTTTATTTATTGGAAACCCCGCAAATAATATTCCACTTTTAATTCCTTTAATTGTATTGATAATAGTATAAAGCCAGAGAACGAAAAGAAGAATGGATAGAAAGGCAGTGTAGCCTAAAGAAAAAGGTGTGTTGAAAATGACGGATACTTTTAGGCTGGAAAGAGTGTAAGCTGCGAGTGGAAAAATAAAAGCCCACCAGCCGAGACTGAAAGGAATGCCTCCTTTAGCAGTTTGGTAAATACAGATAATAATGACTATCCCTACTATCCAGAAGCCAAAGCCCCAAATTACAGTGGCGCTAAGAAATGATAAATCAGTCGAGACTAGAAGCCCCATTGATAGGGCATTTTTGGCAGAATCAATTATGGCACTTACGGCAAGTCCCACAGCACTTAAAAAAATTCCAAAAGAAGGGGTAGTTTCTGCAGGCGGAAGGCTGTATTGGGCTAGACGCACAAATATAATAGCACTAATAAAAATAAAAAGGAAAAAACCTATTCCTAGAAGAACTAAATTTAAAAGAAGCACTGTTAGGGCTTTATCAGGATAAAATTTAATCGTTTGATTCAAAACGGGATTACCTATTAGTAGAACTGCCATATTAGCTATTGGAGCCATTATCCAAGAAAAATTCATAGTTTCAGGTTTAGGAGAAATTTCTACTTTCATCATTCTGAAAGTGGTATAAAAAGTGAAGAAGGTTACACCGACTATTGCGACTAT